>CAYVPT010000269.1:0-3784 GCA_964453865.1 uncultured Dehalococcoidaceae bacterium | reverse complement strand
TATATTCCCTTTTATAGATTAAGCAGGGCTGAGATAGCCAGTGCCTGGGGAATGAAAGCAGCAACAGGTGAAAAGGCCGTGGCCAATTATGATGAAGACAGCCTTACCATGGCCATAGCGGCAGCCAGAGACTGCATTCAAGGGATTGATACGGCTAAAATCGACGGGCTCTATTTTGCCTCGACCACTGCACCATATAAAGAGAAACAGACTGCAGCAACTATCGCCGCCGTATTAGGTTTACCGCAAGAAGCAATAACGATAGATTTTTCCGGTTCTCTAAGAAGCGGTTCAAACGCCTTAAAAACCGCCATGGATGCTGTTGACAGCGGAAACCGGCAAAGTATCCTGGTGTGCGCTGCAGACAGTCGTTTGGGTTATCCCGCCGGCCCGGACGAGATGACGTTCGGTGATGGCGCCGCTGCAGTCCTGGTTGGTAGCAAGGATTTGATTGCTACGATAGATCAATACTATACCAGATATCATGAGATTCAGGATGTCTGGAGGTCGGATAGAGATACTTACGTCCGTACTGCGGAAGACCGCTTCGCTTCGGACATGGGTTATTCGAAAATAATGGGGGATTGCATCAGCGCTTTTCTCAGCAAGATAAATCTGACGACAGCGGATTTCGGAAAAGCAGCTATCTATTCACCTAATCAACGTCAGCAAAATAGACTATCCCGGAAACTGGGATTTAATGAGAGTCAGGTTGAGGGTGTACTGCATGCACAGGTGGGAAATACGGGCAGTGCCATGTGCCTGATGAGTCTCGTCTCCGCCCTGGAGCAGGCAGACCAGGGAGAGAGGATAATGCTTGCCGGTTACGGTAATGGCTGCGATATATTTGCTTTGACTACAACAGATTCAATCACCCGCCTTGCAGATAGAAGAGGTATAAAAAAGTATTTGTCTTCAAAAAGCATGTTGACCCCTTACAGTAGATATCTAAAGTGGCGTGAAATAATTCAGGTACAACCTGCGGCACGTCCACCGATTGAGGCGCGGCAGCCGTCGCCGGTAGCGCAGTGGCGAGAACGAACGTGGGAATTACGTCTCACGGGAACAAAATGCCGGCAATGCGGCACCCCGCAATACCCGCCACAGCGTGTTTGTCTGGTTTGCCATGCGAAAGACCAGTTTGATCCGTATACTTTCTTCGATAAACCGGCGAAGGTATTTTCATTCAGTCACGATTACGTGGTACAGAGTGTCGATCCTCCGGTCACCGTGACAATCGTGGACTTTGAGGGTGGCGGCCGGCTGATGTGCGATATGACCGACCGAGACCCGGCTGCAGTCGAGGTGGGTATGCCGCTAGAAATGACCTTCCGGAAACTTTATTATGTGGGTGGTATCTATAATTACTGGTGGAAATGCCAGCCCGCCAGATGTTAGCTAAAAGAAAGACGTACATGGACAGTATAAAAGATAGAGTAGCCATCATAGGTATGGGCTGTGTGAAGTTCGGAGAGAACTGGGAACAGAGTTTGGAAGACATGATAATCGATGCAGCCTATGAAGCCTACGAAGACGCCGGGATTGACCCAAAAGATATCCAGGCTGCCTGGTGGGGGACCGTTTTTTCTGGTGAGACCGGGCAGATACTGGCCGCACCTCTCAAGCTTTCTTATATACCCGTAACACATGTGGAGAACGCCTGTGCCACAGGTTCAGAAGCGATTAGAGCGGCGTGCTATGCTGTTGCATCAGGGACACATGATATCGTCCTGGCAGTCGGGGCGGAGAAGTTAAAGGATACAGGCTATACCGGGCTTCCTCAGACCAGACCGATTGCGACCTGGAGTTACCGACTTACTACACAGACGCCGGCAGCGGTTTTTGCCATGATGGCGACGAGCTACTTCGCTAAGTATGGCCTGACCCATGAAGACGGAAAGAGACTGCTGGCGCAAATAGCGGTGAAGAATCACCACAACGGCTCGCTCTGTCCCAAGGCCCATTTTCAGCAGGAAATCACGTTGGAACAGGCATTGAACGCTCCCATGATTGCCTATCCTCTTGGTTTATTCGATTGTTGCGGCGTCAGCGACGGCGCAGCGGCAGCTATCATCACCCGGGCTGATCTGGCCAAGAAGTTCAGACCTGATCCTATATATATTAAATCGGTGCAGATATGTCAGGGCCCACGGGAAGGCTGGATAAGCCAGGCCTATGATTTTGCTCATGTTGAGGAAACATACCGTTGCGGAATAGCAGCCTATCAAGAAGCAGGAATTAAAAATCCAAGGAAAGAATTGAGTATTGCCGAAGTACACGACTGTTTTTCCATAACCGAATTGACTATCATGGAAGACCTGCAATTTAGCCCGAGGGGACATGTAAAAGAGGACATCGAAGCACGGACTTATACTTTAGAGGGGGAGTTACCGGTGAATTCGGACGGCGGATTGAAATGCTTCGGACATCCGATCGGTGCCACAGGGCTCAGGATGCTTTACGAGGTATATCAACAATTGCAGGGTAAAGCAGGCCCACGTCAGGTAAAAAATCCCCGTCTCGGCTTGACTCATAACCAGGGTGGCGAGCCGGGCGCCGCTACGGTAAGCGTGTTAATTGCCGGGAATGAGTTTGGGTAGCAACTGAAAATCGAGGTGTAAGTACAATGGATGAAGAAAAAACTCTTCGTAAAGTTATTATAACTGCGGCAATCACCGGGCAAGGCGCCACACCTGTAATGTCAAAATATCTTCCCCTGACTCCAAAGCAAATTGCCGATGACGCGGTTAAAGCCTGGGAAGCCGGTGCAGCTATTGTGCATGTTCACGCACGTAAGCCTGAAACCGGCGAACCGACTCCCAGTCTCGCTATCTTTCGTGAAATCGTCACGGACATTAAAAAGAGATGCAATGTTGTCATTAATATCACCACCGGCGGCGCCGGTACTCCCGAAGAGAGAATTAAAGTTGTCCCTGAATTCAAACCAGAATTAGCTACACTTAACTGCGGGTCATTAAGCGGTACTGCCATACAGGTTTATGAAAGAATGATAGACCAGATTAAGTATGAATGGGAGAAGCAATTTCTCAAACGTGAGGA
The DNA here is from genome assembly GCA_964453865.1 of uncultured Dehalococcoidaceae bacterium. Classification (GTDB taxonomy): domain Bacteria; phylum Chloroflexota; class Dehalococcoidia; order Dehalococcoidales; family RBG-16-60-22; genus CAYVPT01. The sequence continues at coordinate 724 of CAYVPT010000269.1, read as the reverse complement.
GTTTATCTTTGAAAACACTTATAAGATGATGCGTGAATACAGTCAGGCCTGCCGGGAGAATAACACAAGGCCCGAACTGGAAATCTGGGATATAGGCCAGATCAGTGCCGTAAAATACATGATTGACCGTGGTTATGTAGATACCCCGGTGCATCTGCAGTTTGTTATGGGTGCCCTCAGTGGCATGCCGGCGACTATAAGCACCCTGGTATTTGTATACGAGCGTACCCGTGAAACTCTTGGTGATTTCACATGGTCGGTAGCAGCTGTTGGTAGAGACCAGATACCTGTTGGTGCCGCTACTTTAGCTATGGGGGGGCACGTAAGAGTAGGCCTCGAAGACAGCCTGTACGCGGGTTATGGCAGATTGGCCAAGAGCAGTGCCGAGCAGGTGGAAAAGATTGTAAAAATAGCGGGTGAAATGAGTATAAAGCCAGCTACTCCTGACGAAGTAAGAGATATGCTCAGGTTAAAGGGGATTGAAAAGGTCAATTATTAGCTCCTATCATCTAAAAACCAAAGACTAACTATTCCTTGACCTCACTGCTAATGGAAAGATATGGTTAATCCCAACTAATTCATATGGTAGTGGTGTAATGACAAGTTGGCCTGAAGCAAATATTTTGTTTGAAACAGGTTTGATTAATTACGAAAAAACCCTCTAAAAGAAATTCTGATTTGAGTTCTTTTTGGTTGTCTCATTTTAAAATGGGGCAACTAATAA
>CAYVPT010000268.1:0-3798 GCA_964453865.1 uncultured Dehalococcoidaceae bacterium | reverse complement strand
TGGGTATGGGGGAGTATTTATCTTGACTTTTGGTTTCAAAGATGCACTTATACGCGAGTATCCCTCCCAGACATAGTGGGAGTAGAGGATTCATGACATTAACCTAGCGGTTAACAGCCTTTCACCTCTGTCGATAATTGACGCCCAACGCAAATTCGTAAGTGTCGACTAGAGGCAAGTGCGAGTTCGGTAAAAATTTCACATCCAAGTTTACTAAAAGAGGTTCGCATAATCTACTCAATACGTATAATAGCAGTTATACGTGAATGCTGACTGAACATTCCTCGGTTTTGTGCAGCCTTTCCATCGCATAAAAACTCATTTTGTTGAATCATATCCGATGAAATGTAAGGAGGGACGCCAGTATCAATCCGGCGTCCCTTTTTAGTAGAAGAAGGAGCCTTATTTAGCGACCGGTTGTTTTTTAGGCCGGTGAACCATGTTATATACGGCGGGAATGACAAACAATGTCAGCAGAGTAGAACTGACCATGCCGCCGATGACGACGATTGCCAGCTCGGCGCTTAACATAGTACCGGAGCTAACCATTAATGCCAGGGGAATCATCGCCAGAATGGTAGTCAGGGCAGTCATCAGTATCGGGCGCAAGCGGGTCTTGCCGCCTTCAAGCAGGGCATCCCGAATACTCAGGCCATTTTTTCGCAACTGTTCCACCATAGACACCAGCACGATGGCATTCGTCAGTACAATCCCGACGAGCATCAGCAGGCCCATCATAGCCGATACTCCAAGCGTGTGGTTGGTGATGAGCAGCGCGAGGATGGAACCGATAGCGGCCAATGGCAGGCTGATCATGATAATCAAAGGATTGATTATAGAGCGCATCATGAGTATGACTATCAGGAACACGATGACGATAGCCACGATAATGGCGATGAACATACTGGAGAAAGTTTCGCCCATTTGCTCGGCTATGCCGGCGGTCACGATGTTCACCCTAGGATGCTCCGGTAGAGTATCGACCTGTTGTTGGACCGCCCGGTTTACCGCGCCGACGTCTTTACCGATTATCGTGCCCGTAATCGTGGCGGAGAGTACCGTATCAACATGGCTGACGTGCGACGGCAGTTCCAGTATGAAAACATCGGCGATATCGTTCAGGGTTACGGACTGGGGGTAACCTATCTTCAGATTTTTCGCCTGTTCCGGGTCGCTGAGGCTATCGACTATACCCTTGATGTAAATGGGGTAACTTTCATTATCAATGATTACCGTTTTGTCCGGTAAAGTACCGCCGTTCATCAGCAGCATGAACTCCTGCTGCAATTGGGGCATCTGGGCGACCGGTAATCCTGAAGCGGCCACTTTGGCCGGGTCCACGGCAATATTCAGCTTGGGTACAACCGTCGTCAAATCACTCTTCAGATCGGCAAGGCCATTGACGTCCCGGAGCTTTTCCATAAGCTGCGCGGTGACGGCGGCTATATCCGCCTGGTTTTGCCCCTGGATGGAGAGATTAACGTTGGACATGGAAAAGCCCATGCCCGCTCCGGAATCCGAGCTGGAAACGGCTATGAATCCGTTTCTTATAATACCCTGGCAGGCCTGGTTTATAGCGGAGGCTTCCTGCGGCACGTCCGCGTCGGGCTTCAGGTAGGCGACTATCGTCGCTGTATTGGAACCCCCTCCCCCCTGGGACGCGCTCATGATGCCGGCCATGGAGGTAGCCGATGTGCCGATAGTCGAATCAAAGTTCCTGACCGCCGGATTCTCGCTGAGCAGCGCCTCGACTTTAGCCGCCACGGCGCTGGTAGTATTGATTTCCGTATTAGCCGGCAGGGCGATATTGATAGAGACAGTAGGTTCGCCCATCGAGCCGGACATGAAAGACGTACCGGTTATCGAAAGGAGTCCCATACTGCCCAGAAACAGTATCACGGCGGATACCACCACGGTAACGCGGTGTTCGAGCGCCCATTTTAGCGCCCCGGTATAGATTTTCTGGTACCAGTTGTCCCGTATCGTAATTGTTTTCGGTTTCGAACTCACCAGCCACCTGGACAGGACCGGAATCAGCGCCAGCGCTACCAGCAGCGATGCCAGCATGGCGAAAGTTACGGTCAGGCCAAAGGGAAGGAACATCTCGCCGACGATGCCGCCGACGAACATCAAGGGAATAAAGATTGCCACGGTAGCCAGCGTGGCCGAGGTAATCGGATTAGCTATCTCCTTGGCCCCCTGGATGGCCGCTTCCTTAAAGTTTACTCCTTGGCGCATGCGGCGGTAAATTACCTCTACTATCACGATACTGTCATCGATGAGCCGGCCGACGGCTATGGCCATGGCGCTTAAGGTCAGGATGTTTAGAGTAATCCCTGTTAAGCGCATGCATAGAAAACCGATAAAAACACTCAGGGGAATCGAGATAGCCGTTATTAGCGAGGCGCGGACTGCCCAGAGAAAGAAAAAGACAACGAGTATGGCCAGCACGCCGCCGATAACAGCCTTTTCCCAGAGCTGGTTGACACTGGCCTTGATGAAATCCGATTGGTCAAAAATAGTGCTGACGGTGACACCGTCACCCATTTCTCCCTGTAATTCCGCAATCCTGGCGTTAATGGCATCGGCGGTCTCCACGGTATTAGCCGTTTCCGTTTTCGCCACCGATATGCCCACGCTGGGACGACCGTTGGTACGGGTAATAGCCGATAACGGCGGCGGGCTCTGGCTGACCGTGGCGACATCGGATAGGTTAATGCTGTCGGTGCCGAGAGAAGTGTTTTCGAGATCACTCAGGGAAGAATAGCCGGTGCCGAGCAGCCCGGCAATCTGGGCCATGGAGATGCCGTACCCGTTCATTTTATCCGGGTCCGGAGAAATAACGACCTGGTCTTTATCCCCTCCTTCCACATCCACCCTGAGTACCCCCTCGATCTTGGTAAGTTCGGGGATGATTTGCGTTACGGCAATCTGCTTGAGTTGCTCCGGAGGCAGGTCTCCGGATAGACTCAAATTCATCAACGGCATGATATTCATATTAATGGGAATGATTTGCGGGTTCCTGGTGTTCATTCCCATCAGTTCGGGGAAATCGAGGACCGCCTGCGGCAAGGTGATACTACCGATGCCTTCGTTGAGACTATCGCCCACTGCCGTCATGTCCGTGCCAAACTCGAACTCAGCCATTATCACGGAAATACCCGCAGAAGATGTGGAGGTAACATGCTTTAAATTTTTTCCAGACCATCTATCCCAGATAACTTTTTCGATGGGTGCCGTAACTTCATTCACCACGGCATCCGGGGTGGCCTGAGGGTAAACCGTAACCACCGTGGTATAAGGAAAACTGATATCCGGTATTAGTTCTACCTTGAGTCCCAGAAACGCCCAGATGGAAACCCCGGCGACGGCCAGCGCTAGCAGAATGGTAACAACTCTACTGCGCAGCGCCAACTTGGTAAAATGCCACATAAAAAGACACTCCTTTATATAAAATTAACCGAATTCCCTTTGATGTTCCTCCACGGCTCGAATAAACGCCGAAAGCCCTCTCAATAGAGACTTAAGGTCGTCCAAACTCATATATTCCAGAATATGAACCATATGACGGGTCTGGCTTTCCATCAAATTAGTTATAAGCTCACGCCCCTTGTCTGTGGCCTGGAGCCATATTATACGTCGGTCCTCAGGATTAGGCTTACGGATTACGAGTCCCTGCTCCACCAGGCGCTCAATGATACCTGTCACGTCCCCGGGGGTAACCCCAAGGTCCTGTGCCAGGATACTGAAATTGGTCTCACCTTTACCGGCAATAATAAGCAGGCTTTTCAACTGGGC
>CAYVPT010000267.1:257-3829 GCA_964453865.1 uncultured Dehalococcoidaceae bacterium | reverse complement strand
GCCCCTCTTTCTTTATCTCCCCCTCTCCTGCTGAAAGCCTTGTCAGGAGAGGGGGCCAGGAGGTGAGGTATAGAATATTAGGTAGTTTCGATAACTTTGAAGAATGCTGATTTATTGTGTAGAATAAAACCGATGGGAACTGAATTCCGGCGCCTGCCCGGCGTGGATAAAGTCCTGGCCGATAAACGGCTCGGCAAGGCTGGCGGGGATTACCCGCACGACCTGATGGTGGACGTTATCAGAAAGCGTCTCGAGAACGAACGTCTGTCCATAGCGGCCGGTAAACCGTGTGATTCTCTCGACGATATAGTAACATCGGTGTTGGTTGAGCTTCAAACACTGGATAAGCCGACTTTACGGCGGGTCATTAATGCCTCCGGTGTAATTCTCCATACCAACCTGGGCCGCGCCCCTCTCAGCCAGGAATCGCTGGCGGCTATAGAGGATGTCAGCCGCGGCTATGCCAACCTTGAGTTTGAACTTGAAAGCGGCAACCGGGGGTCCCGACATGTCCATGTCGAGGGGCTTTTATGCCGGCTTGCCGGGGCTGAGGCGGCGCTGGTCGTAAACAACAATGCGGCAGCGGTTCTCCTTGGCTTGACGGCTTTAGCGCGTCGCAAAGAGGTCATCGTCTCCCGCGGGCAGGCGGTGGAAATCGGCGGCGGCTTTCGCATCCCCGATGTCATGCGGCAGAGCGGCGCTAAACTCGTCGAGGTAGGGACGACCAACTGTACCTACGCCCGTGACTTTGAGCAGGCGGTAACCGAGCGAACGGTAGCGCTGATGCGGGTGCATTCCAGTAACTTCCGCCTGGTGGGATTCACCAGCGAGGTTACCCTGGAAGAACTGGTGGCAATCGGGCGAAAGAACGATTTACTGGTGCTGGACGACCTCGGCAGCGGCTGCTTCCTGGACACGACTGTTTACGGGCTGGCCCCGGAGCCGATGGTCCAGCAGAGCGTAAGCGCCGGAGCCGTGCTGACCTTTTTTTCCGGCGATAAGCTCGTGGGCGGTCCGCAGGCAGGTATTATTGTCGGCCAAAAGCAATACGTGGATAAGTTAAAAAAACACCCGCTGGCGCGGGCGGTAAGGATAGATAAAACGCGCCTGGCCGCTCTGGCGGTAACTCTGTTGCACTATCTCAAAGAAGAAGCGACCGCTAAAATACCGGTGTGGCGCATGATTGCCGCTCCATTGGTAGAAATCGGACGGCGGGCTTCAATCTGGGCGGATGCCCTGGGCGGCGTGGCTAAAGTAGTGTCGGGAGAGACGGTAGTGGGTGGCGGCAGCCTGCCCGGCGGGGCATTGCCGACGAAACTGGTGGCTGTCAGCCGAAGTGGCTGGAATACCGCAAAAACTATCAGCGAAAGGCTCCGCCGGCGGGAGGTGCCGGTTATCGGCCGTATCGATAAGGATATACTCCTCCTCGACCCCCGTACGGTGCTGCCGGAAGAAGACGAAATTATCATTCAGGCACTCCGGGATATAGCCGGTCTGCTGAAACAGAGGAAATAGAGTCCATCATGTACGTACTGGGTACCGCCGGACACATAGACCACGGTAAATCGCTGCTGGTGCAGGCGCTGACCGGCATTGACCCCGACCGCCTCCGGGAGGAGAAAGAGCGGGGCATGACCATCGAGCTGGGTTTCGCCTGGCTCAAGCTCCCCGGCGGGCGTGAAGTAGGCATCGTCGATGTGCCCGGGCACGAGCGTTTCGTCAAGCACATGCTGGCCGGTGTCGGCGGCATAGACCTGGCGCTGCTTATCGTGGCGGCCAACGAAGGTGTCATGCCCCAGACCCGGGAGCACCTGGCTATCCTCGATTTACTCGGGGTGCGGCGGGGCATCGTCGTTATCACCAAGCAGGACCTGGTTGATGAGGAACTCCTCAGTCTGGTCAGGATGGAAGTCGAAGAGGTAATCGCCGGCACCACCCTCGCGGGTGCCCCCATACTGCCGGTCTCGGCGCTGACCGGCGCCGGGCTGCCGGAGCTGGTATCGGCTATCGATAAGCTCCTGGACGAGACAGAACCGAGACATGACCTGGGTCGCCCACGCCTTCCTGTCGACAGGGTTTTTACCATCGCCGGTTCGGGCACGGTGGTCACCGGAACCTTGATTGACGGCGCGCTTTCGGTAGGGCAGGAGGTGGAGATTGTCCCCTCCGGTCTGAAGTCCAGACTCCGCGGGTTGCAGACCCATAAGTCGAAAATAGATACGGCTACTCCCGGCAGCCGGGTGGCGGCCAACCTGGTGGGCGTTACCAAGGAAAAATTACAGCGCGGCGATGTAGTTACCCGGCCCGGCTGGCTGAAACCCGCGCATTTGTTAACGGCTAAACTGAAAATGATTTCTTATTTGCAGCGGCCGTTGCGTCACGGCGCCGAAGTCAGCTTTCATACCCTGGCGGCGGAGGCAATGGCGAAAGTCCGCCTGCTGGAAGGGAATGAGCTCAAGCCCGGCGATACCACCTGGGCGCAGCTGGCTCTAGAGAAACCTTTGGCCGTCATCGAGGGCGACCGCTATATTATCCGTTCCCCCATGGAGACCCTGGGCGGGGGCAGCATTATCGATGCCCGGGCAAGGCGCCTGAGACGTTTCCGTCCCGAGGTTATCGAGAACCTCAAAGCCAGGGAGGGGGGTACCGACGAAGAGATAATCATGGCTTTGCTGGAAACGAAGCAGCCGCTGGAGTTTTCCACCGTTATAGCCCGCGGCAACCTGCCCGCGGACAAGGCCGGTACTGCTGTCGAATCGCTGATTGAGCAGGGGAAAATAATCGCTATGGGTGAAGGTAAACGCCGGATTCTGTCAACGGCGTCGGGCTGGCAGCGTCTCGCCGATAAAGCCGTAGCCGCCCTGGCTGAATATCATAAGAAATACCCCGCCCGTCTCGGTATGCCCCGGGTGGAATTAAGCACCCGCCTGAAGCTGGGTGACTATATCGCTCTGGCGCTGGAGAATCTGATTAAACAGGGTGTCCTTGCCGAGGAAGCCGGTAGCATTCGGCTCCCGACTCACAGCGTCCGGCTAAATCCGGCGCAGCAGGCGAAAATAGACGCCTTTTTAAAATCCCTGGCGGATAACCCCTATTCCCCGCCCGGCCAACTCATACCGGAGCCCGATTTACTGAATATGCTTATCGGGCAGGACAAAGCGGTCAGGGTCAGCGATAACGTGGTCTTTTCCAGGTCTGCCTACGATGAGATGCTGGAAAAAACCACTGCCCGGATTAAGAGCAGCGGTAAGATTAGTCTGGGGGAAGTCAGGGACATGTTTGGTACCAGTCGCAAGTATGTCCAGGCTTTACTGGAATACCTCGACCGCGAGAAAATTACCCGCCGCGTCGGTGATGACAGGGTATTATATTAAGTCTTATTATGCCTCCCCGCCCCCCTCGGTTGTTATCTATTCCCACCCGGCCGCCCTCGTGTCATCTTTGGCATATCCCGTTTGTTTGCCCCGCCCCGAAATCCCTCTCGGTCTCCCTTTACCAAAGGGGGAAGCTATCATGCATCTTTACCTTTTTAAGTTTCCCCCTTTTTCAAAGGGGGACTAAGGGGGATTCTC
>CAYVPT010000267.1:0-247 GCA_964453865.1 uncultured Dehalococcoidaceae bacterium | reverse complement strand
GGGCGAAGCCTCCTCTAAAATTATTTCCCCCTTCCCTTCTCCAATCATTAAGGGAAAGGGGGATATAGGGGGATAGGTTCATTTGAAAATACCGGGGGGTGAAGTAATAAAATATCAGGAAATAATAAATAATCCGGCAGGATATTCTTTTCTTCATGTTGTATAATATGGCTAACCGTTTGATTGAGGAGGTCTCCTATGTGGGACTGGTTTACAGATAACAGCGTCTGGATTCTGATTGCTGCCA
>CAYVPT010000266.1:0-3839 GCA_964453865.1 uncultured Dehalococcoidaceae bacterium | reverse complement strand
TACTTCTGAAGCTAATAACATACCCTCTTGACGATTACCTGCATAATAGCACGTTAATTGTCCCCTTCTTGGACTGGAAAGGGAAAGGAGAAAAATAATATGAAAAGGCCCCCGTATGAGAGGCTTTGTTTACTGAGAGTTAGCTGACGATTAAGGAGAAATTTTACTCACGGTACACAATACTGAGGTAGTAGTAGATCCCCATGGCTGGGCTTGTGGTTTTTTGCTAAACTGTTAATAAAATATATAATAGACCGACCGTGCGTATTAAAAGGTAGAACTTAAACTTTATATAAGACTTTAACTCTTTGAGAAAAAGGAGATAGGATAAAAGTAAGACATTAGCAGCAAGAAGGGGTGATATTAGGATCCCCAGAAAGCAGGGTCATGGCCTTTATAGTTTAAACTTTCTCTCAAGGTCTGATTGTGCCACTTACGCTGTCTACATCCAGGTAAAGGGGTCTAATGACGTTTTTCCTTCAGCCTTTACTTTGGTATTTCAGAGTAACCGGTTTTTACTTCAAGCGTTCCGTTTATATATAAATACTCATCGTTTAAAGTGGAATAGGCTGGCCAATCTGGCACTCCAGGCGCTTGTGGTTTTCCAGTCCTGGCGAAGCCTGCCCACAGACGCATTAATGTCTCAGAGACGATTCGATCGGATGCGTCAAGACCGGGGTCGGCGGATTTAGCGCCAGCCTGTTGTGCCACCGTGTACGCTTGACTCCACCAGCCGGTGGAATCATCCCAATCACCGAAGACATAGGGAAGCTCGATGGTGTGAACGGAAACGCAGCCCTCGCTTTTCCAGCCGGCGGGTACCTGATCAAAAATGCAAGCATACCCGTTATGCCCCTGCTTTTTAACGGCTTCCAGCATTCTTATGTAGGCGGGAACAAGCCAGGGTATAATCAGCGGGCCAGGACCGGTCAGTTCTCCAAGGTTGGCAACCGCGATAAGTGGTACAGCGTTGCAGGAACCTGATTTAAAGCTGTCGGTCGGAATTTGTGGTAGAATCAAACCGTCCACGGCTGCGTCCCAAACGGGATCCAGACTAGCCTTCGGATCACGGGGCGCTTCCATTGACTGGCTGGCCTGTATAATCTTTTCAAACGATAACGATCGAGCCTGTTCCAGTATGTTATTACTGGAGCTGATTCCCAGCTTTTCAAAGAGTATTTCCCCTTTCTTTTCCATCTTTGCCAGTGGCTTGCCGGGGAAGAAAGCCGCTGCTGTGCCGCTCTCGCAAACAGCCCGGTGGAACAGCCCCTTCGCCAGTGGTGATGCCATCATTATAGATACCTTGGCCCCGCCGCCTGACTCCCCGAAAATAGTGACGTTATCCGGATCGCCGCCGAAAGCCGCTATGTTCCTCTGTATCCACTCCAGCGAAGCGATAAGATCAAGGAACAGGTAGTTCCCAGAGACATGTTCGGGTGATTCTTTAGAGAGAGCGGGATGGGCAAGCAGCCCAATCGGGCCGAGTCTGTGATTCAGGGTTACTACCACAACACCGTATTGAGGCAGGCGGTAGTTATTCCATATCCTGTCGTTGCCGCAACCCATGTTGTATCCGCCGCCATGAAACCAGACCATTACCGGCAGATTCTCGCCGGCCTCTTTTGCCGGTGTCGCAACATTCAGGTAAAGGCAATCTTCGCTCTGGGGAAGCTCTACGGATATACCTGGCATGATAGTCTGTGGAGAAATGGCGCTGAATTCCGTGCAATCCCGGATACCATCCCAGGGCTCTGCTGGCTGCGGCCGGTCTCTTTCTCTGTTCAAACAGCTCGAAGCACCTTGCTCTTAAAGACAGGCCTTCTCTATCACGCTTAATGGGGTATTTCCGGGATTTTTTAACGTGGAATAACCTTGACAGCCTCATAAACTTGTACTCCTATAAAGTTATTATGGGGAAATATAAAGATTAATCTGGCGATGATTTTAGTGGGGAGCCATGATGAGGTAGGATTTCCATCCGCTTCAGTATCCTTTTGACCGTGGTGAAATCCGGGTTTAACTGGTTCTTTCCGCAAGGTTCTCGCTATAGATCGATAGCCGTATACTAGAGGTCCTCCAGATGTCTTAAATTTCATTTAGTATGCATCCTTACTCCCTTTATCATCATTTTCATGGTTCTTATCCTCGGGCTTGGTCTTGCTGAGGTTATTATGGTGGTTGGCAATTATGCGGGATAAAATAAGTAAACCCCGATTTTTATCCGCTCCACAATCGGGTGCCAACCGGTTTTTCTTTTTAATATCTGCTCCCTTGCTCACATATTTATCATCTCATGGTTATCAAGTAATAATAATGATTAATATGAACGTTGGTATTGGACAAAAAAGTGTATAAAATATGTGTTTAGCTATAGCATAATATAAAATTTCATCAGGAAGGTCATTTGAAATGCCTAAATAGATTCCAGTTATAGAGATGAGACAATGGCTAGAAGACTACGAGAATGGGAAATCAGAAGCATCTATTGCTAAAGATGCTCATCTGGATATTAAAACGGTTAAAGCAGGTATTTCCCGAGCTATTCAAGAACGTCGTATCAATATAGTCCAGACCGAGCAGTTAAGAAAAGCTCTCGGTAATCATCAAGACCAGTTACTAGGAGCAATCGCCAATATCAAGTCTGCACTAAAGGTCCCTGAAATAAGTGTAAAGCCAGCGTTAACATTGACGCTGGACGAGGTTGCTGTGATTTATAGCCCGGAAAAGGGCCCGGCAGTTGTATTAACCGTTGAAAATACTCTCATATGGGAATTACTTCAGGAGCATCTTAGACGTGATAAGTTATGGAAATTATTAATTGACTGGAAGGCTAAACTGTTGGCCCATCTGCAAGCTAAAGTAGCTTTGAGAAAGAAAATTGATGAGTTATTGCCCAAATTGGGGTATAAGCTGGCTAAAGATGGGGGGAAAACAGATCCTAATTCCTTTATTTATTCCCGGCGTACCGGAGACCTATTGTATCTGATTATTTTGTACGGAGCCTTGGGGATGAAGGGGGTTCACGAGATGGCCAATAATATTATTGTTGAAGAAGGGGGTGCCGTGAGGTGGGAGGGATCTAAATTAGCAGAAACTGTTGGTAAAGCGAAAGAATTCAAGGCCAAAATCCTTGATTTAATAAATAACCCTGACGCTGGAGAGGAAATCGGTCGGGTTAAGACAACATATGAGGAGTTAGTAATCATCACCAAAAAAACAAAAGACGAAGCTGAAGAGAAATCTATGTTAGGAATGATTACCGGTCATTGCCGGATCTGCCATAAATTAGGAATATAAGAGCTTACCGGAGGAATCTAATGAAAAAAATAGTGTGTTACGCCAGAGTCAGTGATGAAAAGCAGACTGAGAGGGATCTCTCAATCCCAGCACAACTAAAGGCTCTTAAAAATATGCATCCGATCATGGATTTGAGGTAATAGCAGAGTACATTGATAAAGCTAGGACTGTAAAAACGGCCAACCGCCCACAATTCAAGGAAATGATTAGTGCTGCCAAGAATAAGAATAGGCCATTTGATGCCGTTTTAGTTTGGAAGCTCTCCAGGTTCGCCAGAAATCGTTATGATTCAATCTTATACAAAGCAATGTTAAAAAGACTTGGGGTTCAAGTTATTTCTATCAACGAACCTATAGAAGATAGCCCAACAGGAAGAATGATGGAGGCCATAATTGAAGCAGTGGATGAGTTTTATTCAGATAATTTGGCCGAAGATGTAATAAGGGGTATGTCGGAAAATGCGTCAAAGGGTTTTAATAACGGTGGAAATATCACCCACGGTTATAAGAGGGTTAGTGTCACAGTTGGGGAAGCCCAGAAGT
>CAYVPT010000265.1:0-3848 GCA_964453865.1 uncultured Dehalococcoidaceae bacterium | reverse complement strand
ACCGACTGGTGGCTGTAACCGATTACTGTAACTATCCCCCGGAAGCTAAAGAGAAACCAAGTATCGGTGGATTCAGCACACCCAATATCGAGGAAGTGGTGGCTATGGACCCGGACCTGGTGCTGGCCACCGAAATTCATGAATCTGAGATTATCCCCCAGCTTGAAGCTAAAGGACTGACCGTGGTAGCCGTAAATCCGACGACTATTGTCGGCGTTATCGATTCCATAACCCTGGTCGGCAAAGTCACCGGCGCCGAAAAGGAAGCCGCCGACCTGGTAAATAATACGCAGAAACGGATAAAAGCCGTGACCGATAAGACCGGCAAACTGAACGAAGGCGAAAAGCCGCGGGTCCTCTACATCGTCTGGCACGACCCGCTGATGGCAGCCGGTTCGGGGACACTGCTTGATGAGCTTATAAAGACAGCCGGGGGAATCAACATAGCCGGAGACCTTGACAACTACGCCACCATCAGCCTGGAAGCGGTTCTTGCCGCTAATCCACAGGTCATCATCGCCGGGGTCGGCATGGGAACGGGGGAGAACCTGCCCCTGCAATTCATATCCACGGAAGACCGGCTGAAAAACACCGACGCCTGCGTGAATAACAGAATCTACGGAATTGATACCGACCTGGTCGGCCGCACCGGACCGCGCATCGTCGAAGCTTTAGAGCAGTTTGCCGGATTTATACACCCGGAGCTATATAAATAAATTATGAGGATTGAATAACTTGTCTTCCGATACGTTATCTATCAAATCGTCACATACCTACCTCTCGGGAAGGCGCACGCGCATCGTCAGCCTCCTGGGACTGGCCGCAGTCCTGATAGTGGTTATCGCGCTAGCGACGAGTATCGGCAGCGTCCATATACCTTTTTCAACCACGTTTAATATCCTGCTGGACAGACTGCCTTTCGTCGATATTCACCAGACCTGGCAGAGTGTCATCGCCACGGTCATCCTGGACATACGCCTGCCCCGTATTATCCTGGCCGGACTGGTCGGCGCCGCCCTGGCCACGGCGGGAGCCACCTACCAGGGACTCTTCCGCAATCCCCTCGCCGACCCCTATCTCATCGGGGTAGCCCAGGGGGCTTCGCTGGGGGCCGTCGTCGGCTTCCTGCTGCCGGTGGCCTGGAACTTCGCGGGGTTCGGCCTAATTCCCATACTCGCCTTCATCGGGGCGCTTCTCGCCACGGTAACGGTGTACCTGCTGGCGCGGGTGGGCAAGACCCTGCCGGTGACCACGCTGATTCTAGCCGGGGTGGCGCTGAGCGCCCTGCTGGGGTCGATAGTGTCCTACCTGATTATCTCCAGCGGCGAAAAAATGCACGGCATCATCTTCTGGCTGATGGGCAGCTTTTCGTTGAGCCAGTGGGCGGAGATTAAAATCGTCCTGCCCTACGTGGCCGTGGGAACGGTGGTTATTATTATCTTCGCCCGGCTGTTAAACGTCATGCAACTTGACGAGGAACAGGCGCAGCAGCTGGGCGTCAACGTGGAAAGACTGAAAATAGTCCTGCTGGCGGCGGCCACCCTGATTACGGCCGCCAGTGTTTCCTTCGTGGGGACGATAGGGTTCGTCGGCATCATCATCCCCCACGCCGTCAGGCTGATATGGGGGGCTGACCACCGCTTTCTTTTGCCGTTAGCTGTTTTGACCGGGGCAATATTCATGATTCTCACCGACCTGATAGCCCGCACTGTCTTATCCCCGGCCGAGATACCCATCGGGGTAATCACCGCCATCTGCGGCGCCCCTTTCTTCCTCTATCTCCTGCGGCGGCGTAAAAAGGCGATTTTTTAATAAAGGGGAGTCCAACAGGGGCTAAGCCCCTGAAAAAGATATTCAGGGAGGTCTGGAGGGACGCCGTCCCTCCTCATAAGTTATTCCCCCTCTCCTCTGAAGGAGAGGGGGACAAGGGGTGAGGTAGAATAATACCCGCCGGGCAATTCTTAAGGGCTGAATATGTATGATTGAACTGGAAATGCAGAAGGTAACGCTGGGCTACGACCACCACCCGGTTATGGAAGATATAACGCTGAAAGTATCGCCGGGGGAACTGGTGGGGCTCATCGGGCCCAACGGCTCCGGGAAATCGACCATCATCAAGGCATTGAGCCATATCATCAATCCGCAGTCGGGCCGGATACTGGTGGACAGACGCAGCATTACCGATATACCGAGGCGGGAACTGGCCTGCCTGGTCGGGGTCGTCCCGCAACTGCCGCTGCTGCCCAGCACCTTTACCGCCTTCGAGATAGTACTCATGGGGAGAAATCCGCACCTGGGGCTCTTTCAGTCGGAAGGCAGGCACGATTGGGAAAAGGCCCGGCAGGCCATGGAAAAGACCGGGACCATGGCACTGGCCAACCGCTACGTCAACGAACTTTCCGGCGGAGAAATACAGTGCCTGCTGATTGCCCGTGTCCTGGTGCAGGAAACCAGGGCTATCCTGCTGGACGAGCCGACCGCCAACCTGGATATCGGGCGGCAGGTGGATATCCTCGACCTCATTAAAAAGCTCTGCACCGGGAACAACCTGGCCGTCCTGGCGGCTATTCACGACCTCAATCTGGCGGTGCAGTACTGCGACCGTTTACTCCTGATTAACGATAGGCGTATCTACGCCGAGGGGACTCCCCGGGAGGTCATTACCGATAAAAACATCAAGGATGTCTACGGGGCCGAGAACTGCGTTTATACCCATCCCGTTAACGGGCTGCCCACCGTCCTGCTGGGGGCCCACTGGAACAAGACAACCGGGAAATAATATGGAAACAATATCGATTATAGCCCTGGCCGCGGCTATTGACCTGACGCTGGGCGACCCGCCTAACGTCATTCATCCGGTGGCCTGGATAGGCAAGGTCATATCGTTCCTGGAAAAGGGCGGGCTCAGACTCGGTCCCGCCGGACAATTCGTTTACGGGATGGGGATGACTTTATTTATCATGGCACTCTTCGTGGTCCCCGTTTACTTTATACTGTTATATCTCGGCAATCTCAGCGTCATCGCCGTCATTATAGTAGCAGGGCTGATTTTAAAAAGCACTTTCTCCATCCGGGGACTGCGCCGGGCCGCCCTGAAAGTAAAGAGACTCCTGGAGGAGAAAAAGCTCAATGACATGCGTTTCGAGCTCAGGGCGCTGGTCAGCCGGGATACGAAAGACTTACCGGAGCCGCGGCTGGTATCGGCGGCGGTGGAATCGGTGGGGGAAGGTACCGGCGCCAGTCTGGTGTCCCCCCTCTTTTATTTCCTGCTCCTGGGAGTACCCGGGGCTATCGGCTACCGGGTGGTTAACACCCTGGACTCTATGATTGGCTATCACGGCAAGTACGAGTATCTCGGCAAGTTCGCCGCCCGGCTGGACGACGTCCTCAACTTCATCCCGGCCAGGCTGGCGGTGTTACTGCTGGTACTGGCCGCCGCGTTCAAAAGAAACGGCCGAAACGCCTGGCGCACGGCCCGGCTAGAGCACACAAAGACCGAGAGCCCCAACGCCGGCTGGCCGATGGCCGCCATAGCTGGCGCCCTGAATGTCCGCCTGGAGAAGGTGGGACACTACGTACTGGGAGAAGCGAAAACACCGCTGATACCGGATACCATCAAAGGGGCCGTGCAGATATTTTCAGTGGCGGCAGCACTCTGGATACTGATATGCTTGATAGCGGGGGGTGTTCAGATTGTCCTTACGACCTAAAAGAATCGTGGCCGGACTCAGGGCCGGTACGCACGGTGGCATTAATCCCGCCGAGCTAAAGAAGATGGGAATCGACCCGGACAAAGTCCTCGACTTCAGCGTCTGTACCAATCCATTCATGCCGCCGCCGGGAATCAG
>CAYVPT010000264.1:0-3859 GCA_964453865.1 uncultured Dehalococcoidaceae bacterium | reverse complement strand
CTGTTTGCCTCTGACGGCAATCGCCTTAAGGAATTTGGAGCCCATAATGCAGCCCATGCCGGTCCGGCCGGCGGCTCTCTTCAGGCCGTGCATGATGTTCGCAAAGCGTACTAGGTTTTCTCCGGCCTGCCCGATCATGGCTACCTGGGCATGCGGGTCGCCGAGGTCATCCAGTATCAGTTCCAGGCTTTCGTATGTATCGTGCCCCCATAAAAAAGATGCGTCACGGAACTCTATCTCGCCGTCGTGAATCCAGAGATAAGTCGGACGGGAGGCTTTTCCCTTGATGATAAGATGCTGAAAGCCGGCGTATTTGAGTTCGGCGGACCAGAAGCCACCGGAGTTGCTGGTGCCAAAGCCCCCTTGACCCTCGGCCGATTTCGACGTTACCTCGAACCTCGATGAAGAGACATCGCAGCCGGAGATAAGGCCGGCCCCGAATATCAATACATTTTCGGGACTCAGCGGGTCGACTCCCGGGGGAAGGTGGTTATAAAGCAGATAGGCATTAAGCCCCTCGCCACCCAGGAACATCCTCTGAACGTCTTCGGGAATGTCCTTGTATTCAACCTGCTCACTGGAGAGGTCAATTATGGCCAGACGGTCCTTCATTTCGGCTCCCTTCAATCATTCGGCCCCTAATCTTGGCAACCTCCGGCGTAACCCAGCTGATGCGCCAGTTCTGACCACAGTGAGAACAGCGAGCGGTGGCTTCGCCGGTGGTAACGGTTATCCTGTCTCCCAGGCACCTCAGGCACCTTAGCTTGTATTCTTTTTTCTTTGCTGGCAATTCACCCTCCTTATTCCACCAATGGAAGTTTTAAAAGAGGCTTATCCAGGATTCAATCTAGCATAACCGGCGATTTGAATCTACTTTTCCGGAAAACCACGGGTATTAAAGGTTGAGATATTATAACACATTTTATTGGCATCAATAACACTGGAAATGACATCAACAGGACAGGATGCGACTATGACGGCCTTGGTGGAAAGATATGATGAAGCCCGGGAATATTACCAGGCAGCAATTAAAGTGCGCCACGAAATGAGGTTCCGGCCGGAATCGGTCTTTGGCACCTGTGTTAGTCGCTGGTGTATTCCTGCCTGATTTCCTTTTAAAATATACACAGTATGATAATGTCACTATGGATGGCATGTTTTCTAAACTTGACAAGAGATGCAGAAGTAGACTACT
Source organism: uncultured Dehalococcoidaceae bacterium (assembly GCA_964453865.1). Taxonomy (GTDB): domain Bacteria; phylum Chloroflexota; class Dehalococcoidia; order Dehalococcoidales; family RBG-16-60-22; genus CAYVPT01. The sequence goes on along the minus strand of CAYVPT010000264.1, from coordinate 2,664 downwards.
ATCTCGTAAGACGATATTTCACACCATGACTTGAACACCTTTTTAATGCAATCCGGATCAGTATCACTGGTCTCTTCTTTAAGATAATGCTGTTTAATCGGTCAATAGTGAAAGGGGGTAAAAATGATTCCAAAAGGAAAGCTGGTAGAAGCTGTGGGGGCTACCAACGTCATTGATAAAAAAGATACGTTGGATGAATACTCCAGAGATATAAGCTTTGTGAACTCCATAAAGCCGGTATGTGTGGTCAGGCCAGCTAAAACTGCAGACGTGCAGAAAGTAGTGAAACTGGCTAACAAAACCCAAACGCCGCTGGTGCCGGTAAGCTCCGGGCCTCCCCACTTTAGGGGTGATACCGTTCCCGGTATCGGCGGGGCTATCATTGTTGATTTAAGCCGAATGAAAAAAATCATCAATGTCGACCGCGCCCGTCGGGTGGCCATGGTCGAGCCGGGGGTGACCTTCGGGGAGCTGATAGCGGCCGCTAAAAAGGAAGGTATCCGGCTCAACATGCCGCTCCTGCCGAGAAAGTCGAAGACCGTTATCGGTAGCCTCCTCGAGAGGGAGCCGGTAATCATGCCCAAGTATCAGTGGGATATTTCAGACCCGCTGGCCTGCGCTGAGGTAATATTTGGTAGCGGTGACGAGTTCAGGACCGGGCAGGCGGCCGGACCGGGTACGGTAAAGGAGCAGTGGAAAGTAGGGGGTGTCCAGAAAGCGCCGTATGGTCCCGGGGTGGCTTCCTGGCACCGGCTTATCCAGGGGTCGCAGGGAACCATAGGCATCGTAACGTGGGCATCCATGAGATGTGAGATACTCCCCAGTCTTGAAGAGCCTTTTGTGGTTGGCTCTGCAAAGCTCGATACGTTACTGGAAATGACAGCCTGGTTGATAAGACTGAGAATGGTCAACGAATGTTTTATCCTCAATAATACCAACCTGGCGGCTATAATGGCCAAGAAATGGCCCGCGGATTACCAGAACCTGAAGAATATTCTACCCAGCTGGGTGCTTTTCTATAATGTCGTCGGCTACGAGTATCTCCCGGAGGAAAGGATTAGCTCTCATATCAGCGGCATTACCGATATTACCAAGAGATTGGGAGTGGAAGCCGTAAAAGCAGTCGGCAGCGTTTCCGCAAATGAAATCCTGAAAGTGATCCAGCAGCCCTGCGGAGACCCCTACTGGAAGCTCCGCTACAAAGGGGCCTGCCAGGATACGCTCTTCTTGACCATTAATGATAAGCTCGAAGGTCAAATCGGGGTTATGAACGAACTGGCTGAAAAAGCCGGCTACGCCACCTCGGATATGGGTGTTTATATCCAGCCGATAGTACAGGGTACCGGCTGTCACTGTGAGTTCAACCTGTTCTACGACCCCGCCAATCAGAGTGAGCGAAATCGCGTCAAGGAGTTATCCAACTCAGCCGTAAAGGCTCTACTGGCACAGGGTGCATTCTTCTCAAGGCCTTATGGTGAAAGTGCCGGGATGATTATCAATAGAGACGCGGCTAGCGTGTCTGTTCTGAACAAGCTAAAGAATATGTTTGACCCGAACAATGTTATGAATCCCGGGAAGGTGTGCTTTTAGTTATGAGTAATAGAAAGTCGTCATTGAATAAAGTCAGGAGGGAAGGAAGATGACACTAAAAGATTACCAGGGCGATGTGGAAATGTGCTGCCGGTGTTCGGCCTGCAAATTTGTACCCATGCAAAAGGTAAAAGGACTGCAGTATGCAAACGTGTGTCCCAGTATATCAAGATATAATTACCATGCCTATTCGGCTGGTGGCAGACTGAATATCGCCGCGGCTATGTTGAAGGACGGATTCAAATACACGGATAAGCTCCTCGACATAGTTTATAACTGTCAGCTGTGTGGCGCCTGTGGCGTCTCCTGCAATTATGCCATGGATATGGAAGTCCTCGAGCCTATCAGCGAATTCAGGATAAAGTGTGTCGAGGATAAAAAGACCAATCCCGCCCTCGATAAGGTAATCGCCAACCTGAAGAAAACAGGTTCCATGGTACCTGTGAAGGGCAAGCGAGGCGGCTGGGCTGCCGGCCTGAAGGTGAAGGACGCCACCAAAGAAAAGGTGGACGTGCTTTATCATGTCGGCTGTCTCACCAGCTATGACAAGGACATGCAGAAACTGGCTAAAACCAACGTTAAGATTTTGCAGAAAGCCGGTGTTGATTTCGGCATCGCCGGCAACGACGAGACATGCTGCGGCGGTCGCGCTTATCAGATGGGCTACACGAAAGACTTCCTCGCTCAGGCGAAGAAAAACATGGCCATGATTAAGAAAGCCGGCATCAAGACCGTCGTCACGGGCTGCGCCGACGGCTACCATGCCTTCAAGGTGCTCTATGACAAGTTCGACCTGAAGGGTGACCTGGAGGTACTGCATATCTCGGAGTACATCGACAAACTGATAAAAGACGGCAAGCTGAAGCCGCGTAGGAAAGTCGCCATGTCGGTCACCTACCATGACCCGTGCCGTCTCGGCAGGCTGGGCGAGCCGTGGGTGCACTGGAAAGGGAAGAAGATACCGGGGGACCGGTTTGTTTTCGACCCGCCCAAGCAATACCGGCGCGGCACCAACGGCGTTTACGATCCGCCGAGGGATGTTGTTAAGGCCGTCCCCGGTTTGAAACTCACCGA
>CAYVPT010000263.1:0-3862 GCA_964453865.1 uncultured Dehalococcoidaceae bacterium | reverse complement strand
ACAGCGGTCAGGAAAATCTGAGGTGGCGTATATGGATGAAAGAACTCGGAATCAAATTCGTTGTTATCGATCCATACTGCAATTGTACCGCCAGCACCATGGGTGACAAGTGGATCGCCCCCCGACCGGGTACCGATGCTGCTCTTGCTGAAGCTATTGGTTATGTATGGATTACGGAAGGTACCTACGATAAGTGGTTCGTAGAAAACCGGACCTATGGATTCGAGGAATGGCGAAAGCATATATTGGGGGAAGAAGATGGTATTCCCAGAACTCCGAAATGGGCTGCCGGGATTTGCGATATTCCTGCCCATACTATCCAGGCATTAGCCAGGGAATGGGCGGCTAAAAAGACAATGCTGGCTGCCGGCAGCATATTTGGTGCTACCGGAGCCTGTCGGCAGGCTTACGCCACCGAATGGGCCAGGCTTTGCGTCTTACTTATGGCCATGCAGGGTTTCGGTAAACCCGGCGTTAACTTCTGGGGCGGTACCGCCGGTGCTGCACCTATTGACTACAGGTTCAAGATGCCCGGCTACTCCGAAAACGGATGGGATGCCTTTGGCATTGTCGCGGATAAATCCTATTTCCCTGAAGGGAATGAGGTAACCCAAAAAGCATACCGCCTCCTGCTTCCCGAGATAGTCATGAATCCACCGGTAAGCTGGATTGGGGAAGGCTTCTGTGGCAATTCTGTAGCTCAGCAGTTCAACCGTTTTACCTGCCCTGAACCGGGACCCGGCGGCGCGCCTATTAAAATGATTTACAGGCATGGCGGCTCCTTTATCAGCACCATGACCGAGACTAACCGATGGGTGCAGATGTATCAGCATCCTAATCTGGAATTCGTCGTAATGCAGGACTGTCACTGGCAGAGTGAGACCAATTTCGGGGACATTATCCTCCCGGCATCCACCAACTTCGAGCATACCGACCTTTCGGAGTGGAATAGCGCCGGAGGTTATGGCGCTCACGACCAGAATAACAACCACCGGATAATAATTTATCAGCAGCAATGTATCGAGCCTCTATGGGAGTCTAAGCCGGATTATGAAATATATACCATGCTGGCAGAAAGGCTGGGCTTTAAGGACAAATATACAGAAGGCAACTCTTTTGAGGATTGGAACAGGAAGGTATATGAATATTCTGACCTGACCAAATATATCAGCTTTGAGGACTTTAAAGAAAAGGGGTATTTCGTAGTGCCGTCAATGCCACCGGATGAAGAACCTATTGTATCTTTCCGCTGGTTCTATGAAGGACGCCCCTGCGATTTGTATTCTGAGACGAATAATCCCTACATCGGTACGGAACGCGCGCATCTCCTCGGGACACCCTCCGGCAAGGTCGAATTTGTCTCGCAAACCCTCTTGGAATTTGATGCCAATGATAAAGAAAGACCTCCGATGCCACGCTATATCCCGAGTTGGGAAGGACATAATACTAAAAAGCTGACCAGCAAATACCCGCTGCAATTAGTCAGTCCTCACCCCAGGTTCTCGTACCACACGCATAATGACAATAAGAGTCTCTGGCTGGATGATATATCGCAACACAGGGTAATTAAAGACGGCTACTCCTGGTGGCCGATACGTATTCATCCGACAGATGCAAAAAAGAGAAATATCAGGGATGAAGATATCGTCAAGGTTTATAACAGCCGTGGTGCAGTGCTTTGCTGTGCGCATGTGACTGAAAGAATCAGACCGGGAACAGTACATTCATATGAAGCTGCGGCCAAATATGATCCCCTGGAGCCGGGAAAACCGGGCAGTATTGACAGGGGTGGATGCATTAATCTATTAACTCCATCCAGGATGGTTTCCAAGAATGCCCCGGGCGAAGCCAATAATTCTTGCCTGGTGGAAATATGTAAATGGGAAGCGTAAACAGATATCTCGATATACATAGGAAGTAAACTTTTCAGGAGGCTCAATATGACTAATACAAAACCTGTTCCTTATCCTAAGTTGGAGGACTATCAGAAAATATTCTCTGAACACATGAGTTTTGAGCGTAAAAACGGCATCCTGCAGGTGCGCCTGCATACCAATGGCGGTCCCGTGAAGTGGAGCTTCGAAATGCATCAGGCGATGGCGGAGGCCTGGACCACTATCGGCCACGACCCGGAAAACGAAGTTATTATCCTGACCTCCACTGACCCGTACTGGGTGGGGGATTTCGATATGGAATCTTTCGCGCAGGCCGAGGATAACCCCGACAAGAACGTCATTTTCGACTACGTCTGGCACGACGCCCGTAAAGTCGTGGATAACTGGATCTATGATATTGATGTACCCACCATCGGCGCCATCAACGGCCCCGGCCTGCACTGGGAAAACGCCTTCATGAGCGATATTACCCTCTGCGTGCCGGACTTCATCCTGCGCGATGACCATTTCGGGGACGCGACGGTGCCGGGCGATGCGCAGGGTCTGATTATCCAGGCGATATGCGGTCTCAAGCGCGGCAACTACATGATGTTCATGGTCAACGGCGTCGACGCCAAGACCTGCCTTGACTGGGGTCTGGTGAATGAAATCATCCCCAGGGAAAAGCTCCTGTCCCGCGCCTGGGAGATTGCCGAAAAAATCATGAAGCAGCCGCGGATGATCCGCCGCCTCACGCACGAGATTACCAATCGCCCCTGGAAGCGCATTCTCGAGAATGACTTCCATCTACAGATCGGCCTGGAGAATTTCGGCAACCATATAACGGGAATGCATCACCATTTCGATGATATTAAATCGAAGTGGTCCGACGCGGAAAAGAGTAAATAGAAAGTGCTATAATTATTAGCATTATGGATGTAGACTCGCTATAAATTCTACCGCTTCGCCAACCGGATCTAATAATGATTAACTAAAAGTGACGGAGTTCATGAAAAAAGCGGTAAAAATACGGCGTAGTCTCATCGTGATAAAACGCAACCATTTACTTAAATAAGGAGAGTTCGCATGGCGGAACAGGTATTGACACAATGTACGGTTGGTGGACCGGTAAAAGTATATGTTGAAAACGGTGTGATCAAACGCATGCGCCCTATCATTTTCGATGAGAATGATAAAGGTGGATGGACTATTGAAGCAAAGGGTAAGAAATTCTCGGATCCCCGCCGGACTACCCTCAATCCTTATGTCGTTGGGGAACGAATGAGGATCTACTCTGAAAACCGTATTAAATATCCTTACCGTCGGAAACATTTCGACCCTAGTGGAGAACGACATCCCGAATTACGTGGAAAAGACGAATACGTACGAATCTCGTGGGATGAAGCCCTGGATATTGTTGCCGGTGAAATTAAGCGTATTAGAGAGACTTACGGTCCTGCAGCTATTACGGCCATGGCTTCTTCACATCATAATTGGGGGTTGCTTTATTACAAGATGGGCCCGTACCCCCGTTTCTATAACATGTTAGGATACACCGAACTGCTGGATAATCCCGATAGCTGGGAAGGCTGGCACTGGGGTGCCATACATGCCTGGGGTTATTACTGGAAACTGGGGCATTCCGACAATTTCGATATCCTGGCTGATGGTCTGCAAAACTGTGAGCAGGTTATGTTCTGGTCGGTCGATCCCAATACCAGCGCGGGCGGCTACTGTGCCCAGGATACTACTATCTGGCGCCACTGGTTGAGAGAACTGGGTATCCAGCGTGTCTTTATTGATCCTTACTGCAATGCGACCGCCGCCCATATCGGCGAAAAATGGATAGCGCCACGTCCCGGGACGGATGCTGCCATGGCAGAGGCAATTGCTTATATCTGGATTAAAGAAGATACCTATGATAAGTGGTTTGTTGAAAACCGCACCGTGGGTTTTGAAGAATTCAAGGCACATATCCTCGGCAAGGA
>CAYVPT010000262.1:0-3871 GCA_964453865.1 uncultured Dehalococcoidaceae bacterium | reverse complement strand
GCGGCTGTGTCAGTAAGATCCAGCCGCGCCAAGATAAGCATAGTGTGGGTTTTACCGCGTCGCTATTAAATAGAACAGGCGATATCTGTGAAACCAACCTATAAACATCTTGACTGAGTTTGATACAATAACCGATATGGGTACATATATAATCCGTCGCTTAATACAAGCTCTTTTCGTAATCATCATCATCACCTTCCTGGTTTTCATTGTCATTCGTCTCCTACCCGGAGACCCTATCCTGTTATATATCTCTGAGACGCAGACAGACACCATGTCACAAGAACAGCTCGATAAAGTGCGGGCAGAATTAGGGTTAGACAAATCTTTGCCGGTGCAATATTTTAACTGGACTAAAGACCTGTTACACGGCGACTTAGGGATATCACTTTTTTTCCATGAGCATGTAGGTGCCCTTATTGCCCAGCGTTTCCCAGTGACACTTTACATAGGCCTGCTTGCTTTTGTTATCAGTCATGCCTTGGGTATTATTTTTGGTGTGATATCGGCGCTACGCCGCGGCACCAGTACGGATACTATCGTAACACTCTTAGCCAACGTCGGGATAACCATCCCCATTTTCTGGCTGGGTATAATACTGATATGGGTTTTCGGCCTCCATCTAGACTGGTTACCACGCTTTGGCTATACCTCTCCTTTCGAAAATATAACGCAAAGCCTCCGTCAGGCGATATTACCTGTTATCTGCGAGGCCATATTCCCTTTAGCGGCCACGGCCCGCCAGACACGCTCCAGTATACTGGAGGTCGTCCGGCAAGACTACATTCGTACCGCCTGGTCCAAGGGCCTAAGGGAGAGGGTCATCGTCATGAAGCACGTTTTAAAGAACGGTCTTATTCCGGTGGTGACGCTGGCAGGTGTTGGTCTAAGTCTTATATTGGGTGGCTCCGTCCTCGTGGAAACGGTGTTCAATATTCCGGGTATGGGTCGCCTAGGAGTAGAAGCCGTTTTCAGTCAGGATTACGCTATCATTCAGGCTATTGTTCTGATAACCGCGGTAATTATTACATTAGTCAACCTCCTGGTCGATATTTCCTACGGCTGGCTTGATCCCAGAGTAAGGTATGGTTAAAAAGGGTACTACTTAATGTCCCAGCAAACTGCCGTTGTCCAGGTACACTCGGAAGCCCCACCCCGTGTCGGGGAACTTCGTCGTATCATCAGGGTAATGTTCTCGCGGAAGGTGGTTATCGTCGGTTTCGTTATCATTGTACTGGTGGTACTAATGGCTACCTTCGCACCATGGATGGCTCCTTATGATCCAAATCTAACCAACCTCCCCGAGGCTCTGCAACAACCCAGTAAGACTCATCTATTAGGGACTGATGCACTAGGTCGTGATACGCTAAGCCGTATCATTTATGGGTCGAGGACATCTTTGTTGGTGGGAATAGTCTCCATATTCATTGCCGCTTCCATCGGCATGACCCTGGGCTTAATCGCGGGGTACTTCGGTGGCGTAATTAACACAATAATCATGAGGTTTGTTGATGCCCTTATGGCTTTCCCGATGATACTGCTCGCTCTAGTGCTGGCCTCCGTTCTCGGCGGGGGATTGGGCAACGTGATGATAGCGATTGGCATCGCCCTGACCACAATATATGCCAGGCTGATGTGCGGGCAGGTTCTTACCATTAAGGAAAACGATTACGTACTGGCAGCCCACTCTCACGGCGCCGGTAATTTATTTATCATGGTGCGGCATATCATCCCGAATTGCCTCCCGCCTCTCATCGTACTGATAACGATGCAGATGGGCTCGGCGATTCTTGCAGAAGCCGGATTAAGTTTTCTGGGTATGGGTATTGAACCTCCTGGGGCAGCTTGGGGCGCCATGGTCAATAGCGGCTATAAATACCTGCTGGATCTACCAATCTTATCCTTTGCTCCAGGGGTAGCTATCATGCTGGTCGTATTTGCTTTCAATATGGTTGGAGACGGTCTGAGAGACGCCCTCGATCCCAGGCTTAGGGGTACAATTTAGTTAGCTAATCACAATCTGATTCAGATAACTCCTGCGTCATAGACAACTCTACCGCCCACAATAGTCATGATGGTATGGATGTCTTTCATTTCATGTGGATCAATGGTCAGTATGTCTTTATCCAAGACGCAAAAATCAGCAAGTTTACCCACCTCGATAGAACCCTTATGATGTTCCATATGGTCGAGCCAAGCACCGTTTATAGTATAGCTGGCGATAGCTTCTTCCACGGTAATACACTGCTCCGGACCGCTTACTTTGCCGGTAGCTTTCGATTCTCTTAAAACCGCCCCCTGTATACCCTGTTTCCAGTCGGGATAGATAACCGGAGCGTCGGAACTGTTAGCTACACGTATTCCGTTATCCAGCATTGTTCTGAAGGGCCAGTGGTAGGCTGCCCTCTCCTGCCCGACGACTGTCGCCATAAAATCGGAGATAGTCCACTTGATGGGCGACTGAACGTTCAGGCACAGTTCATATCCGGTGCGTTTACCAAACTTCCCGATTTTCTTAATGGTTTCGGGACGTGAGAAATCGCTATGAATGATATAGTGCCGGGCGTCCCACGGGTCTTCCTCGATGCACTTCATATACTGGTCGGAACAAACATCTATGGTTCTCTCGCCACAGCTGTGAATACCGACCTGTAATCGGTTGGTGTGGAACAAGCGGATCATTTCACGCAGATTTTCCTCCTGCTTCTCCGCGGAATTCCCGTCCACTACCAGACCCCCATATGTACCGTCGGTGTAAGGTTCGTACATCCAGGCGGTCTTGAGCGGGGGTATACCATCGGCTACAATCTTGGCCCCGCTAACTTTCAGCCATTCGTTACCGAAGTTATACCGGCAGCCGACATAACTTAAAGCTTCTCTTGTTCCTTCGAGGTTGAACTTTCCAAAGCCTGCCAGCATCAGCAACATGTTTACCCGGCATGTCCATTTACCATCTTTAAAATGCTCATTAAATACATCATTATAGCAAGCCCATTTTTCACGATCGACACCAGCATCTGTAAAACTCGTGATACCTAACGAGCTTAACTCAGCCATAGCACCAATTAATGCCTCCTTACGCTGCTGGTATGACCAGGGAGGAATAATAGCTCTGAGAGCCATACTCGCCTTTTCATATAATAGGCCAGTAAGCTCACCGGTAGCTGGATCTCTATTAATTTCACCGCCCACCGGGTTAGGCGTATCACGGTTTATTCCCGCCATATCAAGAGCCCTGCTGTTCACCCAGGCGCGGTGCCCGGAATATTCCGTGAGAACAACGGGGTTATCAGGGGCAACCCTGTCCAGGTCTTCTTTAGACGGCTTACGATTAGAGTCGGCGAGGCACTCTTCCAAATAGCCTTCATCCCACCCTTCTCCCAGTATCCACTCTCCCGGCTTCACTAGCTTAACTTTTTCAGCTACCATCTGAAGAATATCAGCGATAGACTTTATAACCGGATATCTTGTGTCCAGCATAAAGGGAGGTCTGGTTAATGCCCAATCGGAAATATGGCAGTGAGTATCGTTGATGCCGGGCATTATAGTCTTGCCTTGAATATCGATAGTCTTTGTCTTCTTACCGGTCAGGGTGTTAATATCACTGTTAGTCCCGACGGCCACGATTTTGCCATCTTTTACTGCTACTGCCTGGGCAATTGAAAAATTGCTATCAACTGTAATAACTTTACCATTGATGATTAACAAATCCGGCAGTACGTGTTCCATTATTGTATTTTTACGTTCCATGAATAATCTCCTGACTTCTATTGAGTGGGTAGTAATGATACTAAAAATGTACTTCGGAGTATAAACCAAGTCAATAGCTGGATACAGCCATTCTCGCCCGTACGTATTCCTCTAATTGACT
>CAYVPT010000261.1:0-3889 GCA_964453865.1 uncultured Dehalococcoidaceae bacterium | reverse complement strand
TCATCCAGGCATTCTCGGGAGTCCACACCATCTGGCTGGCGTAATACACGCCGAAACCGGTGTCATGGACATAGTTCTTGAAAACCTGGCCGGTCCCCATATAGCTTACGGGGATAAGACTGCAGTCTTCGTAAAGGGCTCTGGTTACCTTTTCCACCATCGCACGGTCGACCTCAGGGGTGCTGAGGGCCGCGTCGTACATCTCTTTAAGGTTAGCCGGTCCTTTAAGACTCACATAGAAGCCCGGCAACATGTAATATGTCTGGACGGAGCTCAGGAAATTGCCGGCGGCATAGGCCGGCGAATAGATCATGGTGTTGTGCCACCCTTTATCCATGTATTCGGCATATTTGGCGGGGTCGGCATATTCCAGGTTGCAGGTTATGCCCACTTTGGCGAGCATTTCCTGCAGGGCTACCTGGGAATCCTTGACGTCGGGTGCCGGGATGGTAATCGTCAGTGTGGTCTCGAAGCCGTCGGGATAGCCCGCATCCGCCAGCAGTTGTTTCGCTTTATCGAGGTCGTACATACGCTTGGGCAGGTCCTCGATGAAGCCGATACCGCCGCGGCAGGGAACTTGATAAGCCGCATCGAAGATTCCGAAGCCGGATACCTTCATCAGCGAAGCTTTATCAATCGCGTATTCAATGGCCATCCTTACTTCTTTTTTAGATAACGGCGAGTCGGCATTGGCATCATCGGGGTATATTACAAAAACGCCGCTATCGTTATAGATGAATTCGGTGTCCGGCAGACCTTTAAGCTGGGAAAGGACCATGCCGTTCCATGGCTGGACCATGTCGGCATCGCCGACCTTAAAAGTGGTGACCTGATTGACCATGTCGGGCATGCAGATATATTGTATTTTGTCCAGGTAGGGCTTGCCCTCCTGCCAGTAGTTATCGAACTTGGTATATTCCATGATGGTATCACGCTCGAATTTGGTCAGCTTGAAAGGGGCCGTGGTGACCATGTTCGTCAGCGCCCACTCTTCACCGTTGGTTTTAACGGCTGTCGGTGACACCATCATTCCGGCAATGCCGGAAAGGCTGCCGAGAAGCAGGTTCTCCCACCTGCCGATGTTGATTTTTACGGTGTAAGGATCGATGACCTCTACAGAAGTCCAGCCGGTCGTGCCGGCCACTTTACCGGCCATGGCGGCCTCCAGATTAAACTTGGCTGCTTCGGCATTGAAATCCGTCAGGTCATGGAACTTGACGTTTTTCCTCAGCGTAATCGTTACCGAACTCTTGTCGGGAGCGACATTATAACCGGTCGCCAGTAATGGCTCCATTGTCCCGTCCATCAAATCGCGGAACAGGGTCTCTATGCCGGGGTTCAAGAAGTAAGTGTCCGGCGACGCCATCTTGGCCGGCCAGCCGACAGAGCCCGATGGAAGCCTCATATCGAGTATCCGCAGCGTGCCGCCGTACTTCTGTGTTGCTGTCGGGGTCTGCGTTGGCGTTGCTGTAGGCGAGGTTGTAGGAGTGGTGGTCGGTGTTGCTGTCGGTTCGGGCTCGCCGCAGCCGGCTAAAAACAGCCCGCCGGCAATCATCACCGCCAGAATAATAAACAAAACCTTTTTCATTACTATTGCTACCCCCTTTTTCATATCAAGAGTTCTTTTCTAATGATTTAGAATTATAATTTGTACTTTTCCTCCTTTCCTGGTAAAAGCGCTGTGTTTACAGATGTTGAAATTCTATACACTACAGTTGAATGAAAATAGCCATAATTCTCCGTTTAAGAAAATAGCCTGGTTTCATAGATTTATCGTCGTAAAAAACTTGGTACTATTCAATGTTAATATATATTAACAATCAATATCAAGTCTTTATCGCTTTATTTTACTATCTCCAAGTTGTCTGGAAATTGCTGAATAAGTACAATAATTCTTAGTTATAAAAATAATCGAGGAGGACATAAGAATAATGGCTGAAGCTAAATATGATTACCTTAAGACAACAGGAATTGTACGCCCTAGTATTTATCCGCCGTTTATAGGAATGATATTTTTTGCCCTTGAAAAGGGTGACTTCCAGATTAGGTTTACACACGTTAGCGTACCTTTCGAGGGGAAAGAAGATGCCCATAAACACGACTTTGCCGAAGTCTTTGTATTTGTTCCGTGTACAGAAGATTTAGATGCTTATAATGCTGAAACTGAGCTGTATTTGGGTGAAGAAGGTGAAAAAATAATTATCGACAAGACCACGGCTGTACATATCCCGGCAGGATTAGTTCATTGTCCAATAATACACAAGAGAGTCGGTACACCCTTTTTCTTCGTGAATTGTCCGATTACTCCCGAATATTCGGCAATAATAGGCGGGGAGAAAGTGGAATATCCTGTTGATAAGAAAAATTTTCCACCTAAATAACCCAAGGTGAATTTTTCTAAACTAACAGATTGAAATTGATATCAAAGCCCTTGATCGCTGGTTCAATCCCAGCCGCTGATACTTTGTTTTGAACCTGTCTTTAAGGCTCCTTTTTTAAGCAGTAATATTGAACCTAAACCTTAAACGTGAAATCCAGCGCACCTTCATGTAGTTCTATAGTAGTTAGTTAAGTCCGTAATGTTTAGCCTTGACATATGATGAGCTACCTGATATTTTTCTAGATAAATCCGGAAAGGCATGATTCTTTGGATACTAATAAGGCAAAAACTGCAGTAGAACAAATATTATCATTGGCCGGGATAAAAATAAACGGTAATAATCCCCGAGATATAAGAGTAAATAACAGCGAATTTTATCGAAGGGTCTTAAGCCAGCAATCCCTCGGGCTGGGCGAATCTTACATGGACGGGTGGTGGGATTGTGCAAAACTTGATGAATTCTTCCAGTACGTTCTCCTGGCCAAAATTGATAGCAGGATTAAAAATAACTGGAAATTACTGTTTAGAATTTTCGCTGTAAAAGTCTTCAACCTGCAATCGGTAAGGAGAGCTTTCCAGATTGGCGAGAGACATTACGACCTTGGTAATGATCTTTTCAGGAATATGCTTGATAAACGAATGGTCTACAGTTGCGGTTACTGGAGGGACGCAAAAACACTCGACCAAGCGCAAGAAGATAAGCTTGAGTTAGTATGCCATAAACTCTGGCTGCAGCCGGGGATGAATATCCTCGATATTGGTTGCGGGTGGGGCAGTTTAGCCAGATACGCTGCAGATAAGTATAAAGTGAGTGTAACCGGTATAACGGTTTCTAAAGAGCAAGTAGATGTAGGGAGGAAGATATGTGACGGATTGCCGGTTGAGATCAAATTACAGGACTATAGAGACGTGGCTGGTAAATATGACCGCATTGTTTCACTTGGCATGATTGAACATGTTGGCTATAAAAATTATAGGACATATTTCGAAGTGGCTAATCGATGCTTAAAGGACAACGGTTTATTTTTATTGCACACTATAGGAGGAAATAAGTCAGTAGACTCCACAGACCCATGGCTAAGTAAATATATTTTTCCTAATAGCATGTTGCCATCAGTCAGACAGATAGGTAAATCCGTCGAGGGCTTATTTGTCATGGAAGACTGGCATAATTTTAGTGCTGACTATGATAAAACCCTGATAGCTTGGTATCAGAATTTTGAAAATAATTGGGACAAGATAAAATCCAATTATGATGACCGATTTTTCCGATTATGGAAATATTACCTGTTATCCTGCGCGGGAGCATTCCGAGCCATAAAAAATCAATTGTGGCAGATTGTTCTTTCAAAAGCTGGTGTCCCGGGAGGGTACCAGTCAATACGCTGAATTGATTCAAATGAAGTTGTACAACACCTAAAAATACACTCCCCTTCAATCCAACAATTAGTCAGAAAGTGTCCTAACAAGAACTAGCTATTATGTCGGTAATCCCGGGGGGATGGGATG
>CAYVPT010000260.1:0-3921 GCA_964453865.1 uncultured Dehalococcoidaceae bacterium | reverse complement strand
CGGAGAAATCGCTCCGGGTGAAGTCCCGGGTCTTCATCTCGCCGGAGCCTTTGACCAGGCCGGTGCAGCCGGCCAGCGGGAGGGAGGCCAGCAGCGCTATGGCGGATAAGGCAACGAGTAGTCTTTTCATCTTGCCCCCTCGTTTCTTTGTAGCGTTACGCTTTTGACGATGGTGATGGTTGCAAGCCAGGAACTATCTTATGATTAAATAGCGAGCGTGTCAAGAATTAATCGTGAAGTCTAGGTAAGAGCTTGTAAAGCATTTCTAATCCACTATTATCTTAAACCTAATTCAGAAAACGGAAAGTGGACAGCATATGCTCGAAGCCCGTTTTTTCAACGTCATATGAATCTAGAGTAGCAATCAATTCAATATAATATAAATAATCTTTATAGTCCACACTTAGTATCCTATTAATTACGGCCTCACCATCATCTGCATACGCAACGGGCAGGTGGGGATCTTGACCTGGAAAAAGATATGAACAGATAATTTCTTCGCCCTCCGCCTGGCCCAATAGGACTTTATCGCGGTTTATCAGGCGAAATTCACGACGATATCTTGAAATTAAGTCCATTCGAGACTGCAGGGCAATCTGGCTACTGCCAACATCAGAAGAAATAATTACAGAACAGTCCGGAGGTAAAAGAGGCATATAGCTATAATTTCCAACTCTGCCTACCGTAACTCTATCCCATGTACTGGGATATTCGAAACTGATACGGAATCCTTTAGTAGTTCCTTTAAATAGCTTGTATCCGGGTGTACTGGAATCAGGGTCTGTGACTATCTTCGAAGTATGACATGATGTAGTCGGAAATATGATTGTTGCCATGATAAAAAAAACCAATATTAATGATTTGAACTTATTATAATACCCTTTCATTATCATAAACACACATCACCTTCCGGGGAATAATGGATTGTGATATCGTGGATTATTTATCTCCTGCAAAACGGAAGGTGCTTTAAAACCTATAATCTGGCGGACTCCCCAGCATAAATCTTCAACGGCATTTGAAGGCGCATATAGCGGTAATGTGCGATAAAATTCTGGTATCCCCTGTCCCGTCAACACCATTTTCGCAGTTATAAGATCACGAAAATTTTTGGGATCAAGTGATCTAAACTCCGGATGGTAATCCGAGACTCCATGAATTAAATAATCTCTTATCCCAATTTCGTATTGATACGCCTTTAGCTCTTCCTGGATACTATCGGAATACCACTTATCGTGAGCATGGTATAATTCATGCCCTAAGGTCGCCGGTAAGCTCGAGTTAATCATACTTGAGCTGATAGTAATTGTATAATTAATTTCTCTACCAAAGTCTCCCATAAATTTAGCTATTATATCACTTTTATTCGGAAGAGTTTGCGCACCGGCATCAGGATCATTGGTCGAACCGACTAAAATATTAACAATTTTCGCTGAATCTTCTATTTCTTGTATCATACCCGGGTCATATTCCTTATCAACGACATAAGCCACCAATATATCTGTATTATAGCCGTAATTACCAAAGGCATACTCTTCAATATTATAAATATCAACCCCGTTCATGTTGACCCCGTTGTTATAAACTATGTTCCCGCTCGGATCTATGTACTTCAGGGGGTTATTCAGGCAGTAGCTGTACCTGTTAAAGCTCTGGGGATTGGTGGGGCCGGGCACTATCGTATCCGGGCTGATAAACCGCCCTATCGTGGGGTCATAGTAGCGGGCACCGTAGTAGTAAAGGCCCGTCCCATCAAGGCGCTGGCCGGTGAAGAGCTTATCCGTGGGCACAGAACCCGCCATGGTCTCGCCGTAAGGCATGTACTTAATGATGCCCAAAGATGCACCTTCGGTATCCGTCATCAGGGACGTGCCGGAGAGGTGGTCCTGGTGGATGTACTTCAGAGTAGCATTCTCGCTCATGGCCATTAGACTACCGCCCAGATAGTAGTAAGAGGTGGTTTACGGAGTACCGCAACCGGCCAGGGGGAGGGAGGCCAGCAGCGCTATGGCGGATAAGGCGACGAGCAGCCTTTTCATCTTGCCCCCTCGTTTCTTTTCATTATAATGCCTTTGACGATAGTGACAGTGGCGGGCTTGGAACTATCTTATGATTAAACCGCGGGCGTGTCAAGAAGGATTAATCGAGGAACTTGAATGTCTCAATAACATGCTCAAAATATCCTTGTACTTCCTGGGGTTCGAAGTCAAGATAATCCCAGGTTATTGTGATGGACCAGACCAGTCCGGCATAATCAAAAAATACTCCCCTTAATGACCCCTGATGGTCTGGATAAATCGGTGTTCCGTCAATTTTCAATCCTATCTTGTTACCGAAAGTTTCTAAATAATCCGCTTGTATTCCGTATACCGTTCTCTTACTAGTTGTAATTATATCTCCATCTGATTCTGCTGTTGAAATACACCACTTAAGTACGGCGTTTGCATCATTTTGACCCATGAAGCCAGATTTTTGTACTCTTATTAAAAGAATTGGCTCCGGTAAATCCGTTTGCTTAACCGTAAACATCACGTCGGAAAGACCAGAATGCATGGTAATAGCATGTTCTTGTTGATATATGAGATTCAAATCGACCAGCCTAAATATTTCCGGGTACTCAAAAGAAAATAGAGGGTATTTCATGAATTGAAGCCGAATATCATTTAATTCCAACTGAAAAGTTTTATAGTTAACAACCGGAGAACTCTCGGAAGGTGTGGTACCTAGATTTGAACAACCCGAACATAAAACAAAAGTAATTGATAATATTAACATTAATATAACTAAAACTGAAAAGTATATTTTCAGAAACATAAATATAATCTCCCGTTTGAATTCTAGACAATTATTTTAATATGTCTAGATCGCCGATATGTCTATACAAATTATTAATATAGTTTAGATCCGAAGGAAATGTTGGATAGTTAGCATAGTAAGTATTTTCATACTTTGTGGTTAACGCGAAAAAGTCATTTGGTGAAGCAAGATAGCCTATTCCTTGCGGGTAGGTGATACCTGCTTTATCGCATATATAGTATGAATACATATCTCCGAGATTCTCTTCGAACTTTGAATTGGGTATTCTGGGGTTTAATAAATCTCCATGAGCATGAACGAATTCATGCGATGCCTGTCTGACAATATCTCCAACACCGAGATATTCAACAACGGCGTTGTTTATTTTCATAGTAATTGTATCACCTACTCTTTGCGTTTCGGCCAGAGTTCCATAGACTTCCTTTTGACCATTACCCATATCTTTGATAATAGTAAATCCTGATAAATCATTAGATTCAACTATATCTACCCTGATATTTGTACTTTCAAACTGTTCTGTATAATAATCATCTGTTTTCCTAATAATGTCATATGCCTGGTATATTGGTGAATTAATGGTTTCTTCGTATATTTCATAACTGCCTTCGAGCCAGAAGAGATCCATATATTCTAAATAATAATCAATCCATTCCACATTCATGCCATTTATATATACGTCATGCCCGCTTGGGTCTATGAACTTCAGGGGGTTATTCAGGCAGTAGCTATATCTGTTAAAGCTCTGGGGGTTGGCGGGGCCGGGCACTATCGTATCCGGGCTGATAAAGCGCCCGATTAACGGGTCATAGTAGCGGGCACCGTAGTAGTAAAGGCCCGTCCCATCAAGGCGCTGGCCGGTGAAGAGCTTATCCGTGGGCACAGAACCCGCCATGGTCTCGCCGTAAGGCATGTACTTAATGATGCCCAAAGATGCACCTTCGGTATCCGTCATCAGGGACGTGCCGGAGAGGTGGTCCTGGTGGATGTACTTCAGAGTAGCATTCTCGCTCATGGCCATTAGACTACCGCCCAGATAGTAGTAAGAGGTATTCGTGGAGGCAGTCAAGTTTACCTCGAAGTACCGGTTGATGTAAAGCGTCTCGA
>CAYVPT010000259.1:0-3932 GCA_964453865.1 uncultured Dehalococcoidaceae bacterium | reverse complement strand
GCCTGACCTGACCCCCGAAAATGATATCATATACGATGTCGTAAAAAGTGGGAATAAGAAATGGAGCGAATGGTCAGGAAATCCTACATATCCAAGCAGATCGTAAAAAAGCTTCGCAAGGCTGAAATAATGTTCAGCCAGAAGGCTACCCTCACTTTGATCTTGAAGAAGATTGGCCTTAGAGACACTTGATTTTAGTTATGGGGAGTCCGAAAATGAAGACGAGACAGGAATATATTGATAGCCTCCGAAAGCTAAATCTTGAAGTCTATATCTTTGGTGAAAGGGTGGGAAACGTAGTTGACCATCCTATTATTAGACCTTCAGTAGACTGCTTGGCCGCGACCTATGAACTGGCCGAAAAACCGGAAAATGGTAAGATTATGACGGCCATCTCCCACCTGACTGGGAGAAAGATAAATCGTTTCTGCCATATACACCGCAGTATCGATGACCTGGTGAACAAATCAAAAATGGGCCGAGGCCTAGGCGCTTACACCGGTTCGTGTTTTCAACGCTGTGTCGGCATGGATACGCTGAACGCCTTATCGATAATAACGTACAACATCGATCAAAAACACCATACTGAATATTATCAGAGATTTTTAAAATATCTGCAGTATGTGCAGGATGAAGACCTAGTCTGTTGCGGAGCCATGACGGACGCCAAAGGTGACAGAAGCCTCCGCCCCGCCGAACAGGCTGACCCGGACCAGTATCTTCACGTCGTGAAAGAGAGAAAAGACGGCATTGTAGTCCGGGGTAATAAGCTGCATCAGACCGGAGCGGTAAATTCCCATGAGATTATTTGTATGCCGACCAGGGCAATGAGGGAGGAAGATAAGGATTATGCTATTTCCTTTGCCTTGCCCAGTGATGCCAAAGGAATTATTTATATCTATGGCCGGCAATCTTGCGATACGAGAAAAGCGGAAGGTGGTCAGATAGACACCGGTAACGTTCTTTATAGCGGCCAGGAATGCATGGTGATTTTTGATGACGTGTTCGTTCCCTGGGAACGGGTATTCATGTATAAAGAATATGAATTCGCAGCCGATTTCGTGGCAAAATTCGCGGCTTATCATCGGCAGAGCTATGCCTGTAAGTCGGGGATTAGTGATGTGTTAATTGGCGCCAGCCAGCTGGTGGCCGAATACCAGGGTATTGCCAAGGCTTCTCATATCAGAGATAGAATTACGGAGATGATCCATCTGAACGAAACGATGATGTGTTGCAGCCTGGCCTGCGCCTATGAAGGTCATCAGGAACCATCAGGGACATACTTCGTCAACACGTTATGGGCCAATGTTTCCAAATTGAATGTCACCAGGTTCCCCTATGAAATCAGCCGGCTGGCGCAGGAGATCGCCGGTGGCTCGCTGGTAACAATGCCTTCCGAAAAAGACCTTCATGACCCACAAATAGGTAAATTTGTCAGTAAGTATCTCAAAGGTATCGAATCCGTAAGAGCGGAAGACCGCATGAGAGCCCTCAGGCTGATTGAAAATATCACGCTGGGAACCGGCGCGGTATGTTATTTAACCGAATCAATGCATGGGGCCGGTTCGCCGCAGGCGCAGAAAATCATGATCTCCAGGGAAAGCGATCTGGGGCGTATGAAGAAAGCGGCCAAAAGACTGTGCGGAATCAAGTCTTAGCTTCATTCCGGGTTGAAAAAGGTGAACTTATATGAGTTGGAAAGAAGAATATCATCAAAAGCTGACCAATGCCGCCGAGGCAGTTAAAGCTATTAAATCCGGTAACCGTGTGGTTATCGGGCATGCTTACGGCCAGCCCCAACATCTGGTTAACGCGATGATAGCCAATAAAGACGCTTATGAAAATGTTGAGATTGTACATATGGTATCGCTCAGTCCGGCACCTTATTGCGGCCGAGAGATGCAGAAAAACTTTATACATAACTCGTTTTTCGTCGGCGTAAACAGCCGGGAAGCCGTCAACGAGGAACGGGCCAAATACACCCCCTGTTTCTTCCACGAGTTACCGCAATGGTTCACGAACGGAATTCTCCCCGTAGACGTGACCATGTGCCAGCTATCCCCTCCGGATGATGAAGGCTATTGCAGTTTCGGTATTTCAGTGGACTATACCAAACCCGCCGCCGAGGCTTCAAAGATAGTCATCGCTCAAATCAATGAGCAAATGCCAAAGACCCGAGGCGATGCCTTCATTCACGTTTCCAAGCTTGACTATATCATAGAGCATAACGAGCCTCTCCTGGAACTGGGACGTGAAAAAACAGGCACTACCGGGGCAGAAAAAGAGCAATACGTGGCCAAGATTACGGCGGAAATGGATATCGGCCGGTATTGCGCGGAGCTGATTGAAGATGGCGCTTGTCTGCAACTTGGCATTGGCGCTATCCCCGATGCGGTCCTCCCCTTTCTGGAGGAGAAGAAAGACCTGGGCATCCACACCGAGATGTTCGCCGACGGCGTGGTTGACCTCGTGCAGAAGGGAGTAATTAACGGCACTCGTAAACAAATAAACCGTGGCAAGTTGGTAGCCAATTTTCTTATGGGGACACGGAAATTATATGATTTTGTTCACGATAACCCGGTGGTAGAAATGCACCCGGTGAATTATACCAACGACCCGTGTATTATTGGCCAGAACGACAATGTGGTATCGATCAACTCCTGCCTTCAGGTCGATCTTCTCGGACAGGTGGCTTCAGACACTATTGGCACAACACAGTTCAGCGGTGTCGGCGGACAGGTTGACTTTATCAGGGGGGCTGCGAGATCGAAAGGGGGTAAATCAATACTGGCTATTCCATCAACAGCCGGAGGAGGCCGGTATTCCAGGATTGTCCCGACACTTGAGCACGGTGCGGTAGTGACTGTTTCCAGATATGATGTTCAATATATTGTGACTGAGTATGGCGTTGCTAACCTACGCGGAAAGAGTGTAAAGGAAAGGGCGAAAGAGCTTATAGCCATCGCTAATCCTAATTTTCGTAAGATATTGAATAAGGAGCTAGACAAAATACATATCCTTTGATATTAGTTTGGTTGGTGGTTTTTGGAGTATGATATTCGCATCGATAGCCGCTAATCCTCCACGACTAAGTACGTAGACCGTACCATTTGAATCTATTACAGGACTACCTCTTATCCAAGAAACCTCATCACAAATCCACTTTATGGCACCATTACTGTTTATTGCATAGAGCCCTCCAGCTGTTGGTAAGGATGGCACTATATATTTGGGGTATGAGAGCAAGCTCTTTGCTATCAATCCTGACGGTACGCAAGAATGGGTGATAGATTTTGGTGAAGGCAACACTGTAGGTTCATCTGCGATTTCGTCGACAGGCAATATCTATGTGTCAGCACGTAAACTCCGGGGAATAAGTGCTAATGGCGAAATCCTCTGGTCATCTAGTGCAGATGTTTGGGCACCGCCTGAAAAACCATCACCGGCGCTGGTACTTGACGGAACGATATACGCAGTCGGCTCGCGCATGTGGTGGGGCGTTGCATATTACTTTCTCTATGCTTTTGATTCTGGCGGTGACTTGCAGTGGGACGTTATGGTATCTGACTGGCATTTCAAACGTACCTCGGCGCCAATTGTGAATGCAAATGGTATTATCTACATTGCTACCAATACAGGCTTACGAGCTTTTAATCCTAATGGTGAACTGAAATGGAACGCCTCAGACGCGTACGATACAATCGAGGCCCGTTCACTTGCCCTCGCACAGGATGGTACTCTTTATGTACCCGGACGCGTTAGTGGAACAGTTACGCCCGGACTTTATGCGGTTGGACCATCGCCCTGATAAGAACGTGCTTCTCAGAGCAAAGAGGAAGCGTCGGCAAATTCACAATTATTAGCTTATGTTATCCAACAATCAAGTAGATTGTTGAGTCACGATAGCCTGGAATGTACAATACATTACGGCT
>CAYVPT010000258.1:0-3959 GCA_964453865.1 uncultured Dehalococcoidaceae bacterium | reverse complement strand
ACGGAAAAATACACGGAAAGATACTTCGAGGACATGGACGCCCTGAACATCCTCCGGCCCCACCACACCACGAAAGCCACCGAGACTATCCCGGAAATAATCGCCATGACGCAGGGACTAATCGATAAAGAATTCGCCTATGCGGTGGGGGGCAATGTTTTCTTCAGGGTCAGGAAGATGCCCGACTACGGCAAGCTGTCAAAGCGCAGCCTGGAACAGATGATGGCCAGGGAGTGCGTCAAGGCGGGGGGAGATAAAGAGGACCCTATGGACTTCGCCCTCTGGAAGCAAGCCAAGCCGGATGAACCGTCATGGGACAGCCCGTGGGGTAAGGGCAGACCGGGGTGGCATATCGAGTGCAGCGCCATGTCGATGAAATACCTCGGCGAACAGATAGACATCCACGGCGGCGGGCAGGACGTGGTCTTTCCCCACCACGAGAACGAAATTGCCCAGTCCGAGAGTTTTACCGGAAAAAAGCCGTTTGTGAAATACTGGATGCACAACGGCCTGCTCCAGATGGACGCCGATAAGATGAGTAAGAGCCTGGGCAACCTGATA
The DNA here is from genome assembly GCA_964453865.1 of uncultured Dehalococcoidaceae bacterium. Taxonomy (GTDB): domain Bacteria; phylum Chloroflexota; class Dehalococcoidia; order Dehalococcoidales; family RBG-16-60-22; genus CAYVPT01. The sequence goes on along the minus strand of CAYVPT010000258.1, from coordinate 3,398 downwards.
ACGATACGCGACGCCCTGAAGAAATACACCGCCGATGGACTGCGGGTTTTTATTCTCAGCTCGTATTATCGCAGTCCGCTGACCTACACGGAAGAAGCCATCGACGCGGCGCAGTCCGGGGCGGACCGGCTGATGCGTGTCGCTATAAAAGAAACTCCCGAAGCTACGGGCGAACCTCTTGATGTTGTACCTTACCGTCAGAGATTCCTCGATGCCATGGATGATGATTTCAATACACCCCGGGCGCTGGCGGACCTCTTTGACATGGCAAGGGATATAAACAGGTCTGAAGAAACAGGAATGAACACCGGGGAAGCCCGGGAAACACTCCGGGAGCTGGGTGGGGTACTGGGGCTGACTTTTAAAGCTTCGGAGGAAGTTCTGCTGGATGCAGAGCCGTTAAGAAAGCTGGCATTATCTATAAGTGAACAAATCGCTAAAACAGACCTGAAAGGAATTATCGCTGGCAAACCGGTCGATGCCGCTGCTATCATAGAGTCCCTGATATCCATGCGTAAAGAACTAAGGAGAGAAAAGCAGTTCCGGCTTGCCGATGAAATCAGGAATAAACTACTTGAGTTGGGCCTAGTGCTGGAAGATACGCCAACGGGAACGGTCTGGAAAAGAAAAAGATAGTATACAAAAATCCCCCTTAATCCCCCTTTTTCAAAGGGGGAAACTTAATATGGCGCGGGGAGAGAAAGGGATTGAAAATAGCTTTTCCCTTTCGTAAAGAGCCTGCTCTGAGCCTGACGGAGGAGAGATAGAGGGGGATTTCTCTACGGGGTAAGCCGGTGATGATGCGAGGGCGGCCTGGGCGGGAAAAGATATCAACCGGGGGGGTGGGGTTGGATAGTTCCAGCTTCTCCAGAATGACGCTTAATGTCAGTCCTACTTTAACAACACGTCAGCAAGAGTACCAGGACGAATACACCCTTGACACTGGTAAGATGCTTGACTAGAATTAAGACACCGTTTTTGACAATCTGATAAAGGGGGTGGATGATGAAAAGAGACGGCAGGTATATATTCGTATTTTTTTTGGTGGTTTTGACCGTTACCCTGGCCGGGTGCGGCGGCGGCGTACCCCAGGAGGAATACGATAACCTCCAGAATGATTTTGCCCAGGCGCAACAAGACTGTAACACGGCCAAATCTCATTTACTCGCGGTTCAGAAAGACCTTGATACCGCGACAACGCAACTGGACTCGGTGCAGGGCGAATACAACTCGGTCCAGGCCCAGCTGGAAGCGGCAAAGGATGAGATAGCCGTGCTCCAGAATGACAAGGATACCCAGGCCGATGTAATAGCGGAGAAGCAGGCGGAAATAACCCAACTCGAAAACCGGCTTGATTCCATACTGAACACTACGCTGACGCAATACTATCGGTTGAGCTTCCAGGCGCGTACTTACGAGTGGGACCTTCCCGTTTCTTTACAGAGCTACTTCTACTTCAAAGACAAACCGCGGCCCTATAACCTGCCAGGCATGGTACTGGCGGACGACCCGATACTGGATACTCTGGTAAACGCTATAAAAAATTCAAGTTTAATCAACGATCTGAAAAAAAGTGATGTCGTGAGTCTGATTGCCAGGCTTGTCCAGAGTCTACCCCGCACTAATAAGGATGTTAGAACGCCGTTTGATGATTACCCCCGGTATCCCGTAGAAACCCTGGTCGATCAAGCCGCGGACTCTGAGGATGGCGCTCTTCTGGCGGCCGCTTTACTGTATCGACTCGAATATGATGTTGTCTTGTTCTACCATGAAGAACCCGAGCACTTGGCAGTCGGCGTTTATATGCCGGGTGTCGGTGGGTACTACTGGGAAAACGCAGGTAAGAGATACTACTATCTGGAAACAACCGGCGAGGTCTGGGAACTGGGCGATTGCCCGCCTCCGTACCGAACAACCCAGATTATCTACACCATCGGTGAGTAAAGGTATGAGAACAGACTTCCACCCACTCATGACTACTCTTTAACGATGCGTGAAATCTCTATTTTAGGTAAATAAATAAGGCACTGTAAACGCAGCGCCTTATTCCTGATGTATAACGCGTGACCAATTACAGTGGCTAAGCGGATTCGGTAAATATGAGTAAATCCCCTCAGCCCTGATTCAATGCCTATCAGACTCGGGTAAAACTGGCTACAGCGGTTCCGTATCAGCGTTATTTATCTGGATTGACAGAGTGTATCGGGTAAAGGCGGAAGGAATACTAGCCCTTGCCGATGCGGAACACCTTGGTGCCACAGTTGGGGCATTCACCCTGAGTCGCCGGCCGTTTATTCTTCAGAGTAACCGACCTGGCATTCTTTATCTCGACTTTTTTTCTGCACTTCATGCAATATGCCTGAGCCATTGTCGCACCTCCAAAATTACTCTCGCCTAGCAGAGTAGCAAACCAGAGCGTATTTGTCAATAGCCATTACGTATAAAAACACGATTATTGGTTACTTTTTCCAGCGATTTTTACCTTATCGCCTGCGCGGGCATTGAGAAAATCGGCGGCGCTGCCGTTTTTTAACGCAATTTCCAGGTAGTCGCTGCTGCCAATCAGGGCTAAAAGTCCCGTGCTCTCGCCGTAGGTACGGCTCAATCCGTGAATGACCGCATCGCCAACCTGAATAGTGATATTCTCTGGATTCCGGGGCAGGTCCCGGCTCCTGATATTAGTAATCAGGTTGCCGAAATTATCGATGTGCCGGATACTGCCCGACAGCGTACCGTCCGGCAGCCGGGAGGGGAGAGACAGCGGTAACACCGTTAAAGAGTCAACCGGCTCACCAAACTTGGATGGGGGTACGCCCAGGGAGAGGTGGGCGGCGACCGGGGCGAAGATATCGCGACCGTGAAAGGTGGCGCTGACCGGTGACCGCCAGAAGCGCGATTCGGTAATAGCGACGGCTTCCAGTCCGGTTGTTTTCTTCAATTTTTGCCGGTTCGCCTTAGCAGGTCCGGTCAGGTACGGTTGGAGAACATAGCTGAGGACGCCGTTATCCGGTGCGATGAAATCGGCTTCCGGCGTTCTGATAATGACAGCTTTTCTCCCGGTGCCCACGCCGGGGTCGACGACCACCAGGTGGATGGTGGCGGGTGGAAAGAAGGGGCAGGCTGTGCTCAGAACGAAAGCCGCCCGGGCGATATCCCGGGGCGGGATGGTATGGCAGATATCAACGAGCTGCGCCCGGGGATTGATGCCCAGCACCACCCCTTTCATGGCGGCGACGTAAGCGTCCGCCAGACCGAAATCGTTGGTTAAGGTTATGATAGCGCCCATGTTTGCTACCGTGAATCAGGTACCTATCCTGAGCGATACTATAGAAAGAACGATAAAGATAACCACCAGCGCGATGGTAAGCTGGAAGAGGGTATTTTCCACGCCGCGCTTG
>CAYVPT010000257.1:0-3975 GCA_964453865.1 uncultured Dehalococcoidaceae bacterium | reverse complement strand
TTATCGTGGATAGCTCCATTATCTTTGTCACCAGACACGGTGTCGTTTATTCGGTGGCGGCCGGTTCTAATGAGGCAAGACAACTGGCGGATATTGAGAAGGATGTAGACGGCCCGTTAACAGCCTATGACGGCATTGTCTATATCCATACCCAGGACAAGATGTTACAGCGTATCAATGCCAGTGACGGTTCGGTATTAACTGCTTATTCTCTGGCGAAATCGGAATAAGGAAATAGTCTATTGAATGCTTGGGAACTAATAATACAGCAGCCGATTATTAATGTGCTCATCGTGATGTCGGCTTACCTGGGCAACAGTTTCGGTGCGGCTATCATCGCCCTGACGATTCTCGTTAACCTGGCGATGCTGCCGCTGACCCAGAGCCAGATACGCTCCTCCAAGGCGATGCAGGACTTACAGCCGAAGATTGCCGAGCTTCAGAAGAAGTACGGCAAGGACCGGCAAAAGCTTTCCCAGGAGCAGATGAGGCTTTACAAGGAGTCCGGCGTCAAACCTGCCGGCTGTTTTATAACCATGATTATCCAGATGCCGGTGTGGATTGCCCTCTATCAATCTATTATGCTGGCGCTGGCGTTTGCGCCGGAGGGTCTGCTGAACCTCTCTCGTTACCTTTACCCCTGGGACATCGTCTTCACTGTCCTGCCTTTAAATCGCATTTTCCTCTCCCTGGACCTGGCGAATCCCAATATTATTCTGGCTATTCTGGTCGGCGCCACCATGTGGATACAGCAGAAGATGTCGACTACCACCGTTTCCACCGACGCCCGGCAGGCGCAGCAGAGCCAGCTGATGATATGGATGATGCCGATGATGTTCGGCCTGCTGGCGCTTTCTTTCCCCGCCGGCCTGTCTCTCTACTGGGTAACCTCCAGCGTCGTCAGAATCTTCCTGCAGTACCGCGTTACCGGCTGGGGAGGACTCCGCCGTCAAGCGCCGAAGCAGACCGACGCTGATAAAAAGTATGTTAAATTCCAAGAATCGACCCAGCGTGCGTCCACGGACGAGGTTGGTGCTGACATCGTTATCGATGGAGACAAGACGGGTTCCAGTGCGTTAAAACCCGATAAATCAAGGTATCAACCCGGCAAGGACCGGATGAAGCGTCGCCGAAAAAAATAGGCGCATTATCGATATAAGGTAAGGTGGATATGGAGATACCTGAAGAACACAGAGAAATTTATGATGGCACCAAAGAGGTACTGGAGAAGCTACTGGAACTGTTGGACCTGCCGGCTACCGTCATGCTTTCCGAAGAATTCACCGTAACAGAAGATGATGGTAATCTTTCCTCCATCGGCTTTAACATCGAAGGTGAAGACCTCGGCATTATCATCGGGCGGCGCGGACAGACCATGGTTTCTCTACAATACATCGTCAGACTGATAATGTCGCATAAAATGGAGGTCAGGTTCCCCATCGTTCTCGATGTCGAAGGTTACAAGCAGCGCCGCTGCGAGGGACTTCGTACGCTGGCTCTCCGGCTGGCGGAACAGGTAAGGGATAGAAAAACATCCTTTGCCATGGAGCCGATGTCACCTTTTGAAAGGCGGGTTATTCACATCACTCTGGTCGACCATCCCGATGTTATCACCGAGAGCACCGGTATCGGTGATTCGAGGAAGGTCGTTATTATACCTAAAAAATTACCGGACTATTGATTTTCCCGACTATTTGTGTTAACATAATTCTGTTAAAGGCTGTGACGGAGAAGAGTAGGGGTGGTTATGGATAATCAGCGAGTCTGGTATGGTGCGAGCAGACCTATCCTCACCTTGAAAATCCCTCCCGAGCCGCCAACCGAAAGTCCTTAGACAAGCTCAGGATGAGTAGGCCTGGACGGTCACGTCAACCGTTATAAACGACGAGGGCATGAATATGTGCCCTGTTGAGTGTCCCCTTCACGGAAAGGGGGAATCCGGGTGGTACCGCGGGAAAATAAAGTCTCGTCCCTGGTGACGAGGCTTTTTTATTATATACAGGGGGTTTATCATGTTTAAGCCAGTCGAAAGTAAGGTTAGTTTTCCCCGGATGGAGGAGAATATTCTAGCCTGGTGGCAGGAAAAAGACATCTTCCGGCGCAGCGTTGAGGCGCGTAAAGACGGGCCGCGCTTTGTCCTGTACGACGGCCCTCCTACGCTCAACGGTAATCCGGCGCTCCACCATTTTCTAATATCTGTTTTTAAAGATGCCATCCCGCGGTACAAGGTAATGAAAGGCTATTACGCCCCGCGTATCGGCGGGTGGGACACGCACGGCCTGCCGGTAGAACTGGAGGTTGAGAGGCAGCTTGGGTTCTCCTCCAAGACTCAAATTGAAGAATACGGCGTCGACCGTTTTAATAAGCTATGCCGCAAGAGCGTCAACGGCTACATGCGTGAGTTTGAGGAGCTTATTGCGCGCAGCGGCTACTGGGTCGACCTGGAGAATGCCTACGTAACCATGAAGAACGAGTACATAGAATCGTGCTGGTGGGCTATAAAGCAGATGTGGGATAAGGGGCTTATCTACCAGGGTTACCGCGTGACTCCCCACTGCCCCCGCTGCGGCACCTCGTTAAGCTCTCACGAGATAGCCCAGGGCTACAAGGAAGACACGGTAGACCCCTCTGTTTACATAAAGTTCAGGGTTGCCGAAGGATTTTCCGATATCCCTGACAAAGATAAACCGGTCTATTTTCTCGCCTGGACGACCACTCCCTGGACATTGCCGGGTAATACCGCCCTCGCCATTGACCCCGATGCCGAATATTCGTTACTTGATGCCGGTGAAGAATATCTGGTCATGGCTTCGCGTTTGGTCGGCTCGGTCGGACTGGAAAGCTATCCTGTGGTTAAAAAACTGGAAGGTAAAGCGCTTATAGGGGATAGTTATCAGCCGCTATTCAATCCTCATGACTTCTCCGTGGAACGTCTCCGGTTCCAGAAAAGCGGCTCTCTGCTGACTCAGGAGCCGGATAAAACACTGACCTATCGTGTCATCAGCGGCGATTTCGTTACCCTGGACGACGGTACCGGCATTGTGCATATCGCACCTGCCTTCGGCGAGGTCGACCACGAAGCCGGTAAGGAGTGGGAACTGGACTTCGTCCAGCAGGTGGACCTTCAGGGTAATATAACCGGCAGCTTTCCCTTTTCCGGCAAGTTCGTTAAAGACGCCGACCCCATGATAATCGAAGATTTAAAGTCGCGCGGACTGCTTCTCCGCAGCGAGACCATCAAGCATACCTATCCCTTCTGCTGGCGCTGCGATACCCCCCTACTTTACTATGCCAAGGAGACCTGGTATATCCGGACCACTGCCCTGAAAGACAGACTTGTATCCGGCAATAAAGAGATTAACTGGTACCCGGAGCATATTAAAAACGGTCGCTTCGGTGACTGGTTAGAGAATAATATCGATTGGGCTTTCTCGCGGGAGCGTTACTGGGGCACGCCGCTGCCGGTCTGGCGCTGCGATAAATGCGGCCGGTTCGAGTGCGTTGGCGGCCTGGAGGAAATGAAGAATAAAGAAGGTTTTTCCGGCTTTAAAGAACCGCTGGACCTGCACCGCCCCTACGTTGATGAGTTGACTTTTTCCTGTTCGGAGTGCGGCGGACAGATGAAACGTGTCCCTGAGGTTATCGATGCTTGGTTTGATTCCGGGGCGATGCCGGTCGCCCAGAGCCATTATCCGTATGAAAACAAGACCCTGCTTGAAGACGGAAGTTTCCCGGCTGACTATATCTGCGAGGCGATTGACCAGACCCGCGGCTGGTTCTACAGTCTGCACGCAATATCCACACTCCTGTTTAATAAACCCTGCTATAAAAACGTCATCTGCCTGGGGCATATTCTCGATGCCAAGGGCGAGAAGATGAGCAAGCGTAAGGGTAACGTCGTCTGGCCGTTTGAAGTCATCGAAAAACACGGCGCCGATGCCCTGCGCTGGTATCTCTATACCGCTTCGGCACCGG
>CAYVPT010000256.1:0-3984 GCA_964453865.1 uncultured Dehalococcoidaceae bacterium | reverse complement strand
ACGGCCCACAGGCGATGTACGGCATGAGGGAGGTGACCGAGGACGACCAGACCAACCCGCTGCATTCCTACGCCGTGTGTAAAAAGTACGCCGAAATAATGGCAAATGACTACTCCCAGCAGTTCGGGATGAGCTTTACCGGTGTCAGGCCGACCATCGGTTACGGACACGGCGGCAGGTCGCCGTCGCAATTCTGGTCGGATATACCCTCGTTATGCGCGGTGGGCAAGCCTTTCTCCATGGAAGGCGACGGCAAGAGCCTTGCCTCGTTGGTATCGGCGGATGACCTCGCCGGGTTCACCAGGATTTTAGTCAAAGCCCCGTCATCACCCCACCCGGTCTATAACGTGGGGGGGCCTCCCAAAAGCCCCCGGGACATGGCGGCGGTGGTGAGGAAATATATCCCGGATGCGAAGATAACCTTCGGGAGCCGGCCGACGATGGACAAAGAGGGTAAATTCGGGCTGCCCTGGCTGGTGAGTGATAGGCGGGGTAAAGATGACTTCGGGTTTACCTGCATGCCGATAGAGAAAGCAGTGTTGATCCATATCAACGACGCCCGGCTGGAGGTGGGGCTGGAGCCGATAAAGGGGTAAAGAATACAAAAGAGAAAGCAGTGGGCTGCCTGGGAACAGGCAGCCCCTTTTTTATTTGTCTGGCATTTCCGGGAATATTACGTCTTCTTGTGCGATCCTGAATACATGCCCTGCGGTCCGGCGGAGAACACGAGGGTTGGTCTTTTGATATCATGGAAGAGCCACGGGCAGTGCCTCGTCTGCTTCGGGATGCAGACTAATGTGCTTTTGTCGGTGTAGTGGGTCTCGTCCTCGAGGACGATGCTCATTTTACCGCCGAGGTCGTGCGGGTGGGCCGGGTCGGTCCCCGCCATGGCGAGAAGCTCCGGCCACTCGTGGGTGTGCTCCGGCGCCGGCGCGCCGCCCGTGCCTTCGAATATCCAGACGAAGTCCACGTAGAACGAGCCTTTTACCATGTCGTCCTCAATGTGCAGGTTGCGGGCGCCTTTTACTGTAGTGGTGAGGGGTGGCGGCGGCGCCTCTTTGAAGTCGCCGCCGACGGAGAACCTTTCCTTGGTATGGTCCATGATGGTGTATTTATTTTCCTTCGGCGTTTCAGGAGCCGGAACATTTTTCCAGGTATATTTACCGGTCATGGCTATGGTAATAAAAAATACCGGCCGGTTGATCTTATTGAACAGTATGGGGCCATGCACAACGCCCGCGGGCACGAAAATGAGGCTGTTGCGGGTGAGTACTTCTTTATTCCCGTCCAGCCAAACGGTGATTTCTCCGCCGATGTCCTGAGGGTCATCGATGTGGCCGCCGATAAATCCGATAACATGGGAAAAGTCATGGGTATGAGATTCGCCGACCGGTTCTTTAGCGGCACCGCTCCAGAGCCAGGTGCAGTCTACCGTGAAAAAGCCCTCCTGCACCCCGGCATCCACCGTCATGAGGTGGGTAGCTTTGATTCCCGGTATCAGTTCTTCCCCGGCACCCCCTGGTTTTCCCTGGATTTCCAGAGGGAATGGGCCGGGTTTTTGTACAAGGCAATCTGCGTACTTTTGTGCAGTCATTATATCTCCTCCATATATTAACGCTGATTATCGGTGAGATTATACGAGCATTTTCTTTACCGCCGCAACCGTGGCAGCCTGGTCATAGCCATACTTGGCACGTAGCTCTTCACCGCTGCCAAAGCCAGCGAATACCTGCGGGATACCCAGACGCTTGAAATTCCTGGGATAAACGCCGCCGTCCACGAACGCATCTGCAATCGTGCTGGCCAGTCCGCCTTCCATGAGATGGTCCTCAAGGACGACGATGTTATTGGTCTCCTTGGCTGCCTTATAGACGAGGTCTGTATCCAGGGGTTTGATGGAATACATATCAATGACACGTACATTGATTCCTTCTGCTGCCAGGGTATCCGCCGCGCCAAGAGCTTCGTAGACCATTTCCCCGTGAGCAATAATCGTGGCATCGTTGCCGTCACGCGGGGTGAGTCCCATGCCGATTTTATACGTGTAGACTCCCGGCTTATAAAGCACACGGTCTTTTTTACCCTGGGCAAGACGGATATACAGCGGGTGTGGGTAGTCCATGCTGAGAACCATAATATCGCCGACCATATTCGGGTCGCCGATGGAGAGGACCGTCATATTGACCAGCGCCTTCATGATGGCGATATCTTCCATCGCATTATGAGTCGAGCCGCCGCCGGAAGTCAGGCCGCCCCCGGTTCCTATAAAACGAACCGGAAGGTCCTGATAACAAATCGCGGTACGGTTCTGTTCGCAGGCGCGCATGGTCATGAAAGGAATCATTCCTGCGATGAATGGAATATTGCCTTCAAGAGCCAGACCGGCGGCTATGCCGGCCAGATTCTGCTCCGCGACGCCAACATCAATATATCTATCAGGAAAATCATTTTTGAAATCTTTCAGCGCGCCGCCAACATCGGCGGTCAAAGCCCAGACGTTACTGTGCTTTTTCCCCAGCTCAAGCATGGTGTCACCCATGACAGACCTGGCCGACAGAAAACTGCCGAAGTTAAACGTCATCTTCATTATGATGCACTCCTTTCCTGAACAAAGGCGGCTTCGACGTCAGCGATGGCCTTTTCCATATCTTCTTTACTTAGTGCACCCGCGTGCCAGCCGATGTTTCTCTCCATAAAGGAAACCCCTTTACCTTTGATTGTGGAAGCAATGAGCGCGGTAGGTTTTTCAACGGTAACGGGCGGCAGATTATCGAGGGCATCAATAATCTGGCCCATATCATGCCCGTCCAGCTCCACCACATTCCAGTTAAAGGCCCTCCATTTATCCGCATACGGTTCAAGGTGCATATAATCGCCGTCTAAACTGGTCATCAACTGCTTGTTTCTATCAACAATGCTGACCAGATTACCCAGTTTATAAGAACCCGCCGTATTCGCGGCTTCCCAGATTTCACCTTCGCAGGTCTCGCCATCACCCATCATGCAGAATACACGGTGCGTTTCCTTCTTCTGCCTGGCGGAAAACGCCAGGCCCACCGCTATAGCCAGGCCCTGCCCCAGAGAACCGGTGGAACATTCCACGCCAGGAAGCTGTATTTTACAGGGATGCATGCCATAGGCGCTGTCCAGATGGCCATATGTTTCCAGAATCTCGTCGTAGTTAAAATAGCCCCTTAAGGACATGGCTATATACATGCAAACCGCGCCATGCCCCTTGCTCAGGAGGAACCGGTCTCTCGTTGGGGACTTAATGTCTCCGGGGTCTACTTTCATGCCATGATGATAGAGCCCGATGAGGAGGTCTGTCATCGAAAGGTCTCCTCCGATGTGCACTATCCCGTCGTAGTGGCCACACAGATTAAGTAGTTTCTCACGCATTTCACGCGCCAGTTCTTGCAGACGTTTTACTTCCTTCGGATCAGCCATAAAAATATACTCCTCATAAAAAATGAATCAGCTGTATTTATTGTCATTCTCGGGCTCTTTTATTGTCATTCTCGGGCTTGACCCGGGAATCCACCTCCCCATTTCCCCACTGGATTCCCGCCTTCGCGGGAATGACAGAGTTCATGTTCCAGATTCCCGTCGGAGTTTTCCCCGTACTCCGATACGGGGCTGGGATTACACTCAAAGTAGACAGGGATTAAGGTTGGATGAGTATCTTAATCGATTTTCCTGTTTTATGCAGCTCGAAGGCTTTTTTAATGTCTTTAAGCGGGACGATATCCGTGATAAGCGGCTTGAGTTCGAGTTTGGGAAGCAGGTCAAGAGAACGCGGGAAAGAGTAGGGGGACACGAAGGTGGAGGTAATGGTAAGTTCCTTGGCATACAGCAGGAACGGCGAAACACCGATTTCTACGTCCTTGCCGTAGACGGCCGCCCAGAGAATCGTGGCGCCGTTATCCGCCAGGTCGATAGCCTGTTTGGCGGCGGCGATGTTCCCGCTGGCATCGATAACAGTAT
>CAYVPT010000255.1:0-3985 GCA_964453865.1 uncultured Dehalococcoidaceae bacterium | reverse complement strand
TTTCGGCGGTGCCATCGGCCCGTGGCTGGGTGGCTATATCTACGATATTTCGGAGAGTTACAACGCCGCCTTTATTATCAGCATGGCGGCTTTTGCTGTGGCCGGTATCTGCTACTGGATTGCCGCACCGAGGCATGCCGCCAGATTGCGGGCCAGGCTGTAAGGCTAGGGCTATGGCTTGATGGGAATTTTGGAGAACTCGTATCTGTCTTCGTTTCGCTTCAGGGCCAGAAAGGCGAGCCAGTTTCTATCGTCCTGCTCCGGGAAGTCGGACCGGTAGAATCCGAAAGGCGCCCGGCGGCTCTCCCGCCTTTCCAGCGAGGCTATCAGTACCATCTCGGCATTATCGATGACGGACTGCACTTCCAGGCAGCGCATCAGTTCATGGGGGTTCCCGGCTTTAAACCGTGTATTATCCTTGATGAATTTCAGGCGTTCCAGTCCGCGTCTCAGCGTATTTTCCGCCCGTACATCGCCGGCATAGTAGTCCAGGGCATTCTGCACGGCCATCTCTACCTCGCGCCAGTGCTGTCAGTCCCGGCTACCCAGTATTGCGGTGCACAGTGTTTTAAGAGACTCCGCTTGTTCTGAATTTACGGGCGCTAGACTTTTCTGAGCATTGGCCGCTTTACCTGCTATCTCGCCGGCGCGCCATCCCATGACGAAAGCCCCCGGGGCGCCCGCCCACGGCACCCCGCCGACATCGTCGCCGGCGCCGAACAGGCCTTTGACCTCGGTCTCCAGGTTGTTATTGACCACCAGCCCGGAGGCGGCTGTGCCCGCCATCTCGCGGCTGTTGGGCAGCCATTCCAGCCTGTCCTTTCTGAAGTCGAACCCTTCCTGGTTTTTCAGGTAGTCCAGGAACAGGGAGCCCTTGCCCTCGTTGCGGATAGACCACTCGATGTATTTTATTTCTTCTTCGGTGCCGCCGGTAAGGTCGAGATAAAAGGGGCCCTGCCCCTGCCGGTAGAGTTCGGCATAAGACGGACGGGCGCTCCGTCCCCCCGAAAGCATCTGCTGCCGGTTCAACCTGGCGTCTATTTTTTCCTTGCCCAGCTTCGACCAGTCGTAGAACTGCGTCCTCGGCACGATGTCTTTACCGTCGGCATCAGTCACCGCGGCGGCCGGCTGTACCGTATTACGCGGGGAACCCAGGTTAAGCTCGTAGTTGCCGATGGAGTAATACCCCGAGGAAAGGAACTCCATGTTGATGACGGGAACGCCGGCGCGGAAGGCTATAGCCCGGCCGTCCCCGGTCTCGTTGACGGGGATGCGGTGGTTGCCCCAGATACCGGTGACAGCGGGGGTCAGGCGGTTGGCCCGGCCGGTGGACATGATGACCGCTTTAGCCCGGAACGAATACAGCTTACCGTCGCTGGTGCCCACGCCCAGCGCCCCGGCTATCCTGCCTTCCGTGATTAATATGCCGACCATCATGACGCGGTTGACAATATTGACACCCCGTCTCGCTGCCTCTTTAGTCAGCTTTATTTTAAGGTCGAAACCGTCAAAGTTAAAGGAACTGGGCATGGTGTGGAACTGGTAGACGATGCGGAACTTGCCGGGAAGCGTGCTGTCTTCGTACCTGATTTTAATACCGAACTTCTCCAGGTCCAGCATGCGGTCGTAATTTTCCCGCGCCACCAGCCGGAGCAGGTCTTTATTAATGAAACCCCGGGCGATGAGCCGGGCATGGTCTTCGATAAGGTCTTCGAGAGTCCAGCCCATCTGTTCGTGAATCATAGGGATATAAGCCCAGGAGTGGTCGACGCCGGTGCCGGCGCAGCCGCTGCTCAGGGTATTGGCTTTTTCCGCGATAGTGACCTTAACGCCGGACTCGCTGGCTTTAATCGCCGCCATGCACCCGGCCAGTCCGCCTCCGATGACCAGTACATCCGTATCGATAGAAACGACTTCCATAGTGGTTTTCATTTTCTGTCCTCCCCCCTGAGGATGGAGACCCTCATCGGGAGGGGTGGGGTTATGGTGATAGCCCCTTTCTCGCGCTGCGGGCACTGCATCCAGCAGGCGCCGTCGTAGGCGCACTCATCCGGGTAGGCAACGACAGGCGGCCTGCCTTTCTCCGGGTTAGCGACCAGGATTTCCATGAGGCAGACTTCCACGCAGTGATTACAGCCGGTGCAGGTCTCCTCGTTAAAGGTTACGGGATTGAACATGGCTATCCTCCGCAATATCTTTATCTCTTTTCTTCTCCTGGCTGTAGAGTTCCACCCAGACCGGGCGATAGCCGAGAGAAATAGCCGTACGCCGGGATGCGATATTGGCAACTCCCGTCATATAGTAGGGCAAGATACCTTTCTTAAAGATAGCCCCGGTAACGGCGCCGACCAGGGCTTTCCCGATACCGAGTTTCCGGTAGCCGGGCAGGGTATCGATGCCGACCTGCCACATAGTATCGCAGTCGGCGCTGGCACCGGCCATGCCGACCCGTTCACCCTTATACGTGGCCAGTACCGCTACCACATCCGGCATCTCCGGGTAACGCCCGTAGCCGAGTGCATTGGTAAACCGTTTGTCCCGTGAAAGGGCGGGTATTTCCTTTTCGTCAAAGAACGTTATGTCAATATCGCCAGGTATATCAGCCGGCTGAAATCTATCCTCGACGCAGACGTATCCCAGGCCCGGGCCAGCCATGAACTGGTTATCACGGGCTATATAACGGTTCATACGGGCAACGGCCGGCGTTGCGAAAATATTATCACGGGAGAGCTTGCTCAGGTTAGCTTTAGCCCAGCGTAACCGTCCCTTACTGCAACTGATGACCGTCCCGGTCCCCATAGTCGCCACCGCCAGGAAATCATCCGGACGGCGAAACCGCCGCGCTCCTTCCAGCTTCCCGGCTTCACAGAACCAGACGCCTTCCTGCTCCAGATGCCTCTCTTCGCAAGCGAAATCTGCCATCAGGACCTTCTTGACTATCCGCAGGGCGGATTGCCGGTCTAATACCATGTCTCCCTCTCATCCTTTGATTTATGAGCAAGACGTTAACCGAGATGTAGTTCTTTTATTCTACTTTTACCAACTAACCTTCCAGTTTACCGCTTAAGGATTGGGCCCGCCCGCTACTATCAGTATCTGGCCGACGATATCGCTGGCGGCATCCGAGACGAGGAAGGTCACCGCGTTAGCAACGTCCTGGGCCGTGGTAAGCCGCCTTACAGGCAGAGTTTTGGGGAAGTTCTCGAGCATTCCGGGGGGCGCGTTCTTGGCGAAGCCCGTATTGGCAGGGCCGGGCGAAACGCAGTTTATATTTACCCCCTCCGGGGCCGCTTCCCTACACACTCCCAGTGTTAGAGCAATGATTCCCGCTTTGGCAGCGGCATAGCCGGGGAGCCCCATACCGCCCGTGATACCGGCGCCAGAGGTAATATTGACTATTTTACCGCTCTTTTGTTGGTACATGTGCGGCAGGACGGATTTCATTCCGTACCTCGTGCTGACGAGGTTGACATTCATATCAAAGTTCCATTCTTCATCGGTTGTCTGTAAAAAGGGCTTAAACTGGGAGCTGCCCCCGGCGTTGTTGACCAGGATGTCAATGCTGCCTAATTTCTCCAGTACCTGCTTGACCATGGCTTCCCACTCGGCGGCGCTGGTGACATCGGCCTTGACAGCTATGGACTTGCGTCCGAGTTTCTCCACCTCAGCCGCCGTTTTCTCAGCGCCATCGAGGTCGAGGTCGTTGATAGCGACGTCGCACCCTTCTTTAGCCAGCTGTAACGCTATTGCCTTACCGAAGCCTATCTGGCTGCCGGCCCCGGTTATCAGGGCTACGTTACCTTTTAATCCAAGTTCCATGAATACCTCCTATCATTTATATTGAATATCGGGACTGTCCATCCCGGAGGACAGGTTGTCAGCGACAAACTGGAAACCGACCCCTGATTTATTATAATATCTTAACGTAAGAAGGGAGGCAAATATGATATTAAAAGACAGGGTTGCCATCATCACCGGGGGCGCC
>CAYVPT010000254.1:0-3991 GCA_964453865.1 uncultured Dehalococcoidaceae bacterium | reverse complement strand
ATGGTCTTTATCACTCAATTAACGGCCGGGGAGAGATGGTTTTTTGCTTGGTGACGTTGACAGTATGGGTACCTTCACCCACGCTGCCGGTAACCGTTAAAGTAAGTTCACCGCTTTCATCCCAGGTACAGTTAGTCGACACAGGGTCGATATTGACGTACTGGGATACCAGCATTGTCTGGGTCGCGTTACTTGCGATCGTGTAGCCGCGCATGAGCTGCCCGTTGGCTACAGAATATTCGATTTGATTAAACACGTTATCCCAGGAGGTCCACGTAATGGTAAGGTTAGAGGTAGCCGGAAAACCGGAAGCCCCCTGGATGCTTTGCGCCATCTGGGCGTCACGGCTAATCCACTGGATGGCATTAAGGACATGGCGATTGGCGGAAGTATGGTTATTATTAGCAACGGTCTGGTTAATCACCTGGAAATTCGCCATCATAGCTCCCAGGCCGATAACACCGCTAATCGCCAGCGTAGCCATTAACTCGATAAATGTAAAGCCTGACTGCTTTTTATAAACAGACCTGATTTTGTCTAATATCATAGTCCACCAGAAGGTCTTTATTGATTCGTGCATCGTATTTACCGCGTCCGGTCCACTTTATAGCTCTCCAGTGTCAGAACATCATGATTCCGGTGCTGGACGGTGACCGTTATTTTCTGAATATTGCCGTTCCTTTCTGTGGTTGCGTTTACGGTAGCAGCATAGCCGGGGAATTCATCCGGAATGGTGGCATTGTAGGAAATGGTGTAATTTTCCGTTTTAATATTTTCCATAATAGTCTCGGCTAGAATCTTGGCTGCGGTTCTTTCTTCGTTGGTGGCACGGGCACTGGATGTCGTAGCCAGAGCGCCGAGAAAGGACGCGCTGATAATACCCAGAAGGACTACCGCCACGATGGTCTCAATTAGTGAGATACCCTTTTCACTTTTCATCATAACCTGCCAAGGCAGAAAAACGTTTTTCCTGCCCGGGTGAATATCAATAAGCCCATTACCCAACTCGGGTATGGGTTCTCCCCTCGTATTATTCGCTCATAGCTACTCAGTGTAAATAGTTAATTCGTAATGTATTACCAATTACTTAGGTCATTTAAATATATTTCTATCTTCCCTAGGCTTTCAGTGAGTTTATTATTGGTGTCTTGAGGAAAGCTTTAACCACCACAGGGTCGAACTGGGTGCCGGCACACTTTTTTATTTCGGCGATGGCTATATCGGCGGCCATGGCGGACCGGTAAGGACGGTCAGAGGTCATCGCGTCAAAGGAATCGGCTACCGCTAGGATTCTGGCACCCAGGGGTATCTCTTCACCGTGTAATTTCTGATTAAGGCCGGACCCGTCAAAACTATCGTGGTGGTGTCTGATGACCTCGACGATTGTTTCGTTTACCAGCGGCTCTACGATGCCGGGACCGATACTGCAGTGAGTCAGAATATAATCATACTCTGTCGGTGTCAGTATACCCGGTTTATTTTGAACACTTGAGTCGATACCTATTTTGCCGATATCATGCAGCAGAGCCGCCCAGCGCAGATTTTCCAACTCTTCAGCCGAAAGACCCAGCGCCCGGCCGGTATCGATGGCTATTTTGGTCACTCTCCGCGAATGACCCGCCGTGTACTTATCCTTGGCTTCCAGTGCGCTGATAAGCGACTCGATAGCGTCGATAAACAGCTTCTGGAGTTCCATGGCCTGTTCGTCGACTTTACCTTCAAGTACCTGACTCTTCTCTTTAAGGTTAAGTTCTAGCTGTCTCTTTTTCAGCACCATTTCAATATTGGATACAAGCTCGTTAACATCAAATGGTTTGGTGATATAGTCTTGAGCCCCGTTTTTCATACAATTGATAATCGTATCCGGCTCTACGACGGCCGTAGCCATGACTACCGCCGTGTCCGGAAAGGACTGTTTTATCTGAGGCAGCAGTTCACTGCCGGATGTTCCCGGCATGGTTATATCGAGTATAACCAGGTCCGCCGGTTTATTGGTAAGGTTATCCAGCGCCTCTTTGGCATCGCAGGCTTCAACGCACGAAAAGCCGCTGCGGGTCAGGCATTTGTTAAGGCTTTTCCGTACTGTTTTCTCATCATCAACGATAAGGATTTTCTGTTGGGGAGGTGCTATAACCATTTTATTTTTCCTTTCACAGCTGCCAGGTTATGTTTGCTTCTAACTTTCTACGCTTTCTATAGACTCATCGTCTTGACATCAATCCAATATCACATTTAATAGGATACAACCGGCATTCTAACGATGAAGGTGGTACCCTTGTTGCCCCGGGTTTTAACGCTTATCTTACCCCCGTGTTTGACCACTATGCCGTAGCAGATACTCAAACCAAGGCCGGTGCCTTTGCCGATTTCCTTGGTGGTGAAGAACGGATCGAATATACGGGGTAGAACATGCTTGCTGATGCCGCATCCGTTATCGCTGAAGATAACGTTTATATGATTGTTGACCTTTTCCGTCTTTATCGTGAGCATACCGGGCCGGTTGGCATCCTTGATGGCAGCTTCAGCATTGAGGATGATATTTAGAAAGACCTGCTGTAACTGGAACTTATCAATCGTTATCTCCGGCAGGTTATCCTGAAGATTCGTGACTATTTCGATATTATTCGCCTTTTCCTCGTATTCCCTCAGTCTCAGCACGTTTTGAACGACTTCATTGACCGATGCCTGACCGTTTTCGTAGTTATTATTGCGTGTAAAGAGGAGGACATTTTTCACGATGCTCGCGGCACGTCTGGCTTCGCTGTTGATACATTCTAAGTCCTCTCTGGATTCTTGGGGCACATCGCTGTCAATGAGTAACTGGGATAGGGACAGTATCCCGGTTAAAGGATTATTGAGTTCGTGAGCCAGACCGGCGGCCATTTCTCCAATCGAGGCCAGCCGGTCGGTAAGGTACAGCTTTTCTTCCTCTTCTCTTTCGCGCGAAACATCAGTGAAGGTGAGTAGCGTTCGCGCTCCGTCCATTTTTATGGCTACGCAAACAACTAATTTTTCGGAGTTCCGTACCCTGTATCTGAATTCCAGAGTCCCTTTTTCTTTTTGCCCGAGTTTCACGCTGTTGTACAGGTTAAACAGCTGGTCCGCGGGTATTATTGTTTTAAGGGGTTTGCTTATTATGGCATTCCGGCTGCGATGGAAAATCTTGTGAATGGATTCGTTAGCTAGTATCACCCGGTCATTATTATCGATAACAAGCACTCCCTCCGGCATGGTAGCCAGAATACTCTCGATCAATTGTTTCTGGGCCTTTAGTTTTGCTTCAACCTCTTTCTGGTCGGTTATATCGCGCTGCACGTCTATAAACGAGCAGATCTGATTATTTTCATCATACAGAGGAGAAAGACGACAATCGCAGATGAAGGAGCTGCCGTCTTTATGTTTTTTAGGGACGGTCTTACTCCACATCTTGCCCTGGGTGACCGCTTCAAGTATTTCCTGTTTTGTTTTTTCAGTCGGGGGTGTACGGTCAAAAACCATCAAGTTTTTACCTTTGGCTTCGTCTATGGTATAGCCGAATAAAGCCTCGGCGGCCCGGTTCATGTAAGTAATCCTGAATTTTGAATCGGTAATGAAAATCGAATCCGAGACCTGCTGCGTGACCGAACTGAGCAGCCTCAACTGCTCCTCGGCCTGCTTTTGCTGAGTTATATCGTTATTCAGGACTATCATGCACGGTTCATTGCCGATATTGATAATCTCGGCAGACACCAGCCCGGTACGAATGAAGCCTGACTTCGTGCGGTATTGCATAACTTCATTATGGACCGTTTTCCCTTCTCTCAGTTTTACCATCATTCGCTCGCCAGTATCATCGTCCGCCCAGATTTTCAAATCAAAGGAGCTCTTGCCGGTTATTTCTTCCCGGGTGTAACCCTTGTCCCGGAGGAAACTATCATTGACTTCGATAAATTTACCGTCTCTGAGCCGGCTGATAGAAATTGAGCCGGGGCTGGCATGAAAGGCTTTGGAG
>CAYVPT010000253.1:0-3992 GCA_964453865.1 uncultured Dehalococcoidaceae bacterium | reverse complement strand
AATCCGCCTGCTGCTGGTTGTCGCCGTGGGCGTCGCGGCCGGGCTGGCAGCCAACCACCTTCTCCCCTACGAGAGCATCTGGCCGGGAGCCGTCATCGGCATCGCCGTTGGCATCGGTCTTATTCTGCTCATTCAGGCAATCGCCGGGAAAGGAGATTCCGCAACGTGAAAGCAAGCGAGGGAAAAATCGGGCGGGTTTTCGTTTTGCGACTGGAGGACGGCGACATGGTGCCGGACTGCATCGAGAAGTTCGCGGCGGAAAAGGGCATCCGGTGCGGTCACGTGATACTCATCGGGGGCATCGGGGGTGGGCAGGTGGTGGCGGGGCCGCGCGTTACGGAGGAAATGCCGCCGGACCCGGTAATGCTGCCCGTGGAGGGGGCGCACGAGGTGGAGGGGGTGGGCATCCTGGCGCCGGACAAAGAAGGAAAGCCGGTGCTGCACATCCACGCCTCGCTGGGACGAGGGGGAAAGACGCTCACGGGGTGCCTGCGACCGGGGGTAAAGACGTGGCTGGTGGGGGAGGCGATAATCTACGAGATAACCGGCACCAGCGCCAGACGCCTGCCGGACGCCGTAAGCGGGTTTGATTTGATGGAACTGGAGTGAAGGGGGTAAAAGTAATATCAATTTTCCTATAGAAGCAAGTAGGTTCACAATAATCTAGGTTGTACTGACTTTGGCTCAATGCCCGATTTAGGGGTAGTAAGAGATTTTAGTTTATTATCTCGCTTTAGTTGCCAAGCTGAGTTTCTCCCACGAGTATCAGGCACACGTTCAATCAAATTCCTCTTGGCTAGTCTAACAAAGACTTCCTTCATAGTATTTTCAGAACGTGTACCGGTTAATTTTCTGCCAATTGTATTGGTTATTTGAGGGTGCTCCTTTAAATATGTCATTACTGTATCTTCCGGTGATTCTAACCTTGTATGTCTAATATACACGATGACAGATTGTTCCTTCTGTCGAATTTCAGGTGGGCGGAGTCGCATTCTCTTCATTGCATCAAAGGCTGTTCTTAGACCTTCACCAATATCCTTATTAGGTGGGTTGGGAAATTTATTGATAAGATACTGAATCTTTGGGTTTCTAGCGAAGCGTTCCTTTAAAATATTGCGTTCTGTAATATGACCTGGCAAAGTTCCTGGGCTTTCTACTTCTACTCGGTCATCAAAAATACGCACGCTAATATCATCTGGAATGCTATAGTCACGGTGTAACACGGCGTTTGTTATAATTTCATGGAGAGTTTCAGGCGGATAACTCACCATTTCTGCTCCACGTTCTGTCCATTTATGAACGCCCTGGATGATTTCTTGCGTTTTTCTAACAGCGGATTGTATCAAATTATATGAACATCCTTCAATTGAAATCGGTTCACCTGATAACGTTTCACGTGTCCCTTCTTCCCAATTTGAAGTAGTATACCGAGCAATCTTTATTCCGCTTCTTTTTGGTAAAATAGTTTGGGGTTCATCTGCAAACAGAATCACGCCTGCAACTGTAGGCTTTTCATCAACAATGGCTTGCTGTTTTTTCAACCATTCGTCTGCCTTAGCAGAAGGTATGACATTTCTCATGAATGTCCTAGTTATGATTGAGTCAATGATGATTTTTGGGTCAGCGTCTGCATTCGTTGTCTCAAAAGACACAATACCTTTGTCACGTTCTAGCTGTAGTAGCATAGTATAGTCAGTCACTGGTTGGTCATGAGCACCCCTTCGTATATAGGGAATGTTATTGGTTGCTTTAATGATTTCACGCATTTTCCCTATTTCAATATGTAAAACCAAACCATGAGATTTTTGATGGGAAAGAAATTCGTACGAGTAACCTGACCTAAGATGTAACACTTTGTCTAAAATTTGTATATGAGCATTTGCATCCTCAATTATTTTAAAACCTCGCCATTTTCTAACTTTTGTTGTCCGGTTTTCATCTATTCCAATCCATAGTTCCCCACCATCGGCATTGGCAAAAGCGGAAACCTTTTGAGAAATTTTACTTGGCTCTATCTCAATAGCCATTACGTCACCTAGTTGCCCCTCCTCGTACTTAACTATCCAATCACGTTGCTCAGTTGTTATTTCGTTGATATTACCGTTCATACAATCGCCCTCTATCGGGAGTCTTATTAAAACCGGTGTCTTATAAATTGTAATACGTTTGGAGGTAAAAGGAAACACCGGTTTTTTGACCTATTTCTTCCCCCTCTCCTGCGGGACGCCTTGCCAGGAGAGGGGGACACAGGGGGTGAGGTAATTGAATTCTCCCTTATTCCCTCCTTGCGAAGGAGGGAGACAGATTGATGGAAAGCAATGATATATAGGTTTGCACAATCATCCTCTCCCCTTCGTAAGGGGAGAGGTAGAGAGGGAATTAACCACAGGGAGTGAGGTAGAAATCCATTTAATACTGAAAACACGCTATGCTTTACATAAAATTATAATAATAGTCCAAAGCTACCCTGATATTAGGTATTTCCTGGGGCTTTACCGGCAGCTTTACAGCAGGTTGCCCTGCGCCGACTTCTTATTAAAGGGGATATCGAGGTGCTCATAGGCCCGGCGGGTTGCCTGCCGGCCGCGCGGCGTTCTTTCCAGGAAGCCCAGCTGCATCAGGTAGGGTTCGTAGACATCGGTAACGGTATCGGCTTCCTCGCTGATAGAAGCCGCGATGGTATCCAGTCCCACCGGCCCTCCGTTGAACTTCTCGATGATGGTACGCAACACCTTGTGGTCTGTCTCGTCGAGTCCCAGCGGGTCTATTTCCAGCTTGGAAAGCGCGTCCACGGCCACTTTTTGCGTAATGGTACCTTCGGCAATAACCTGGGCGTAGTCCCGCACTCTCTTCAGCAGGCGGTTGGCCACGCGCGGCGTGCCCCGGGCGCGGCGGGCTATTTCCTTCAGTCCATCCTCTTCCGCCGCCACCTGTAATATCCGTGCCGAGCGCTTCACGATTTTCTCCAGCGCTTCACCGTTGTAGAAATCGAGTCGGTAAACCGCCCCGAACCTGTCCCGCAGCGGTGGACTGAGCATGGCGTAGCGGGTGGTGGCGCCGATAAGGGTGAATTTAGGCAGGTTAAGTCGCAGACTTTTAGCCCCGGGGCCCTTGCCAATGATAATGTCCAGGGCAAAGTCTTCCATGGCGGGATACAGTATTTCTTCCACCGTCCGGTTCAAACGGTGAATTTCATCGATAAAGAGGATATCATGGCTGCGTAGATTGGTAAGGATGGCGGCGAGGTCGCCGGTACGCTCGATAGCCGGACCGGATGTCGTCTTGATATTAACGCCGGCTTCGGCGGCGATGATATGGGCCAGGCAGGTCTTACCCAGGCCGGGAGGTCCGTAAAACATCACGTGGTCGAGGGGTTCTCCCCGGCCTTTAGCGGCCGTGATGGCTATTTGCAGGTTTTCCTTATTTTTGTTCTGTCCGATAAAATCGGCCAGAGACCGGGGGCGAAGACTGGTATCGAGAGGTGCGTCCTCAGCGCTGGGTTTACCCGAGATGATACGAGCTATTATCTCACCCCCTGAAAAGACCGCGATAAAAGCGGGATTCTATGCGGATTCCTTTTCTTCTTCTCCGCCGGTATCGGTGTCCTTTATTTCAGTATCGCTGTCCGCCTTATCGGATATTTCAACCGGTTTTTCAGTCGTTTCTTCTACTGTATCTTCAGTAGTCACCTCAGGTGCTTCTTCTGTGGTTGCCTCGGCAGTTTCTCCCGCTGTTTCTTCAATCGTTTCTGCGACTACTTCTTCAGTTGTTTCTCCTGTTTCTTCTTGGGCCGTTTCTCCGAATGCTTCTACGACCGTTTCTTCCATATCCGTCACGTCGGCTTCTTCCGGTCCGGCCAGATTGGCCAGCAGTCTGAGAGCTTCGTCTTCTTCTTCAGGAGGCATCAATTTGGCTACCTCTTCTTCGTCAAGGTAACGCGCCGGAATCAGTTTGCCGATGATAACGTTCTCCTTAAGCCCCACCAGTCTGTC
>CAYVPT010000252.1:1738-3999 GCA_964453865.1 uncultured Dehalococcoidaceae bacterium | reverse complement strand
AGCTCGCTGATGGCTTCATCCATGGCCTGGATGCCCTTCTGGATTTCCTGGCCCTTCTTGCGGAAATCGGCCCTGAATTCGGGCAGCTTGAACAGCGGAGCTGACGTCTTGCCGTAGCCGATGACCGTCCAGCCGACCACTGTCTGTATGATATCACCGGCATCAAGCAGCTTGGCGCCGATATACTTGGACTTTTTCTCTTCACCGGCGCAGAGCACGTTGTAAAACGGCTCGGCTATCATAGAGTTTATTTTAGTAATGTTGGTCTGGATGGAAGAGTCTTTTCTCACGTACCTCTGGTTATCGATGAGGAAAACGGCATCGGCAATCGAATAACAGGACTTGAGGCAGGTGGCCACGTTGAACATGGTCCTTTCCTCGGTTGTCTCCTCGTGTTCAAAGGGCAGGACAACCAGGTTCCAAATGGGTTTGTCGATATAACGCTCTTTCAGGTGCTGGGTGATGACGGAAATGGCGCCGGAACCGGTACCGCCCGCGGAGCCGGCGATAAGCAGGAAGGCATCTGTCTCAAAGAACTTCTTGGTAGTCCTGATGGCGTCGATGATTTTATCGGCGTCTTCCCGGGCTATTTCAGCACCGAGTTCGTTGATTTTACCAACGCCGTGGCCGCCAGTCTTGCGACTGCCGATGAGAATTCTATGACGATGGTCATTACTGATGCTGGACAGCCCGCTTAAATCGGCAGCATCCGTATTAACCGCAAAACAACCGGTGATTATGGTCATGCTTCGCCGACTCTTCGCGCGACTGTTCAATCGAGCGAACTCATCGGCAATCCTGCCACCACACTGACCTAAACCGACAACTACTAATTTCATAATTTCACCTCGATTATGACGGACTTATGCTATTTTTATCATAATAGTATGAGAATGTCAATCTTTACTGCTATGATTTACGTAATATATTTTAGTACTATAGAGTCTGTGACGTAGTGGCTATGATATTTTCGTTAAATGACCCGATTGTTTATTGAAAAACTGGAGATTGAATAATATAATAGTGAAGACCGATATAATTAAGTTCTACCGGAGAAGGTTATATTTATGACTCCTGAAACAAAAGAAGAACTTGAAAGCAATATCAGTGATTTTGAAAAGGTGGTAGCCAGGGCTGAGGCGCTGAGCCGGGCGGCCAAGGAAGCAGCCGGTGTATCGACGAAGACCGCCATGGAAGCGGCGCGCCGGGCCGAGAAGATCGGTGAGGAAGCCAGGAAAGCCGCCGATGCCTCCGCTAAAGCCGCCCAGGAAGCTATAGACCGTGCTGAGAAGATAACCGAGGAAGTCAGGGACTCCGCCGAAGCCACGCTGCGCTCCGCCCAGGAGGCTATCAGCCGGGCGGAGGCTGTTGCTCGAAAACCCCGGGATACCATGCAGTCGATGATGAAGGCGTTTGAAGACGCCATCGCCCGGGCGGAAAAAACAAGCGTCGAAGCGATGCATGCAGCGGAATCCGCCTTACTGTTATCCCAGGATGGACTAACTCGCATTGATGAGTTGAGCCGCGAAGCAAAAAAGACAGCCGAATCCGCCAAAGAAGTATCCCAGGAAGCTATTGAAATGGCCGAGGCGTCTACTAAAACTTCCAAGGAGGCTGTGGAAGAGTCGATAAAAACCGCCAGGGAGGCGACTCTCCGCGCGGAGAAACTGGCCAGGGAAGCTAAAGAAGCCGCTGATTCTGCCAACAAAGCCGCCAGGGACACGGTAACCCGGGCGGAAAAATCAAGCAAAGCCACCAGAGAAGTAGCCGATGTTGCCGCCGCCGCCGCTGAAGAAGCCGCCAGCCGGGCGGAAACTATAAGTCAGGTAGCCAGGGAGGTCGCCGGGGCTGCCCAGAGGTCGTCACAGGAAACGGTAAGCCGTGTTGAGGCAATCAGCCAGGAAACAAAAGAGTCCACCGTCACCCTGCAGAAAATTTCTCAGGAAACCGTACAAAAAGCCGAAAAGATAAACACGGAAACTCAGGCGATAGTTGAAGCGGCGGTTAGTATGGGTAAAGAAGCTACCCAGTCGTCAATTAAAGCATCGCGCGAAGCTATGGCCAAGGCTGAAACGATAGGTAAAGAAGCCAGGGAAAACGCGGCAAAGGCTAAACGTGAATTCGAAGCAGCCGTGGCTAAAGTCGAGCAGTTAAGCCAGGAAACAAAAGCAACGGCTGGTACTTTTATAAAACAAATGCAGGAGACGCTAGCCCGGGCTACGGATGAGCGGGGGAAGGTAATGTCAGAGGCCGAAGCCTCA
>CAYVPT010000252.1:0-1728 GCA_964453865.1 uncultured Dehalococcoidaceae bacterium | reverse complement strand
TAAATCGGCTGAAGAAGCTGCCAAAGCCGCTCAGGAAGCCGCTGCCGCCATTATGCAAACAACCCGGGAAGCCTCCAGGGAATCCGTTGAGAAATCGAAGGAAGCCATCTCCAGGGCTGAAGAGATAGGTCAGGCGACCCAGCAAACGGTCGAGGCATCCACGCGGGAATTCCGGGATACCGTTGCCAGGATGGAAGAAATGACGACGGCGGCTAAAGAAGCTGCCGATGCATCCCAAAAAGCCGCCCAGGAAGCGATTGACTCTTCTATAAAGCAGTCCGAGGAAGCCGTAGCCAAGGCCGAAGAAATCAGCAGGTCAGCCAAAGAAACGGCTGAAGAATCGGTGAAAACCGTGAATGAAGCCATCGAGGTCGCTATTACCAGGGCCAGCGAGGCAGCCAAGACCTCCACGGATCAAATCCAGGCAGCTATCGATCGGGCTGAGCAAATAAGCCTGGAAACGAAGGAGGGGGCTGAAGCCGCTGTTACGGCAGCCAAGGAAGTGACCGGAGCCCTGATTAAAGCCGCCAGGGAATCGGCGGAGAGAACGGTGAGAGCGGTTAAGGAAGCGACGGAAGCATCGGCTAAAGTTGCCCGGGAGGCGGCCGGGGTTTCTATAACCGCCTTCAGGGAAGCGATCAACCGTGCTGAAGCCACCGGTCAGGTGGCCCGGGATACAGCTGAAGCATCGCTGAAGGCTTATGAAGACACTTTACGCGAGGACCAGGCGATTGAAGAAACCGAAGAAGATAAGGAAGTTGCAGAAGAAAAGGAAGTTGAAAAAGCCGAGAAAGCTGAAGAAGTCAAAGAAGCGGAAATAGAGGAGCCCCGGGCCGAAGCCGCCGGTATAGCAGAGGAACAGGAAGAAGAAAAAGAAGAGACCTACCAGCCTAGTGAAGGTGCTATCGAGGCTATGAAACAGGCAATAGAGAAGGTGGCTGAAACCGGCCAGGAGCCCAAGGAAGTTAATAAAGAAATTAAGGGTAAAATGGAATCGCGGCTGGAGGCTCTGGCAAGAATGTACGAGACAAAAAGGAGCCAGCAGACTAAAAAAGATACCGATTCGAAAAAAGAGGAAAAAGAAAAAAAGGACAAAGAAAAAGATTGACCTGTCTTTATCCTATGGTATACCGGGTTGTAAAGACAATAATCGAGGATTACCGGACCAGGGTTGAAACTAATTGAATTACTTGACTTTTTAATAAGTGCGCCATATACTTGGCACTATGTAGTGCCAGTTTAGATATTTACTGGTACATCAAAGCTAAGATGCTAATAACATAAAATAAAGGAGGTGTCTGGTGACCAGCCAGAAGGATCGCACCAAGAAGTCATCTAACCCGGCAGATGTGAAAGAAGAGGCTCCGTCCGGAGGGCCCCAGGAGGCTGTTGTAGAAGAGCGACCCAAGAGCGCACTTGACGAGGTCATGAGCCAGGCCGAGAGGGCTTATGCCGCGTATATGGACGCCGAGCGTCAGGTAGCCAAGGCTTATCATGAGAACGAAACACAGGTAGCCAAAGCCTACAAGCGGGCAGAAGCACAGTCCTTCCGGGCGTACGAGGCAACCGTATTGCAGGCCATGAAAGACCGTGACGAAGCGGTAGCTAAAGCCGCTAAATCCCGCGAGAATATGGTAAAGAGGGCTGAGGAAGCCTACCTGGCTGCCGTTGAGGTGGCTGGAAACAGCTGTGAGACGGCCATTGGCGAGGCTGTCAGGGTCCGTGACG
>CAYVPT010000251.1:0-4004 GCA_964453865.1 uncultured Dehalococcoidaceae bacterium | reverse complement strand
CAACGCCCACACCTACGCCGACACCTACGCCCACGCCGACACCGACGCCGACACCGACGCCTACACCCACACCGACGCCTACACCCACGCCAACACCCACGCCTACCCCGACGGATGAGACACCAGATGTTACGGCCACTATCACTCCCACCAGGGAACTTAGGGTAAGTGAAGGGGATATCCACTTAACGAGCAATATTGTGATTGAGGTTATAAACAACTTGGAGAAAAATGTCGAAAATGTGGCTCTTACGGTAACCTTTAAAGCTGATGGGGTGATACCGGAGGTTGATACTGCTGCGATGATGCGTGGCGATAACATCTGGATATTCGATGGCCAGGATGACGATACGCTGTATTTTTTCTTCCCCAATGACCTTGATCTTGATGATAATGAGGAAGTATCAATGAACCTTTATCTGAAGGTTGTTTTCTTAGATGGTGTTGGCCAAGATATTACGTTCGAGGCGAAGGTGGAAATCATGGATTAGGGATTCGTCATTTTAGACAGATTATATTCTTCCAGAAACCGCTGATGATGACCGGAGTAGACGCCGCCGATAAGCACGACATCGCCATGATGCTGACCGGCGAAAGGCACTTTAGACACTAGAAACAGGGAGTTTAAGAGGGGTGGATTTCTAAAAACCACCTCAATCCCCCTTTACAAAAGGGGGAAACGGGTGGGGAAATCCGCGGGATAAGCCGTGGATGATGCGAGGGTGGTTAGGGTGGGAATAGATAACACGCGAGGGGCGGGGCGGGAGAAGATGAAAAACGAGAGGGGATAAAGGGGTGGCTATGGCTAATGCAGTCCTGGTGATTGACATGCTGCGGGGATTCATGGAGGAGGGATACCCTCTTTCTCTGGGCGCCGGAGCCCGCGGTATCATTCCCAGCATTCAGAAATTACTGGAGAAGGAGCTTGCCCGCGGCTCTAAAGCCTTCTTCATCTGTGATAAACACGACAAGGACGACCTCGAATTCAAGATGTTCCCGCCCCACTGCATCGAAGGAATGGAAGAAGCGGAGGTCATCCCGGAGCTTTCCGCCTACCCCGGCGAGGTAATCCCTAAAAAGCGCTACAGCGGCTTTTTCGGCACGGAGCTAGAAAGCAAGCTGAGAGAGTTACAGCCGGATAAACTGATTATCTGCGGGGTATTGACCAATATCTGTGTCATGCATACAACTGCTGACGCGCGAAATCGCGATTACGAAGTAGAAATACCGGTGGACTGCGTTGCCTCTCCGGATGAAGCAGCGCATCGCTTTGCCCTGGAGCACATGGACAAAGTGCTCGGGGCCAGGCTCATTCAGGAGGTGAACCATGCCAGCACCGAAATTTAGGCCGTCAAAGGAAGTACTCTCCGGCGATACCGCCGATGTCTACTTTGTACGCACCAGAGATATCCTGCAGAAAGAAGGACTGAATCCCGTGGCGACCATGGAGGTATTCGGCAGCCGTGCCGGGATACTCTGCGGCATCGAGGAAGCTAAAGCACTGCTTGAGGAGGTACTGCCCAAGGATAATCGCGAGGCCTGGGCGCTGGACGAGGGCGAAAGCATGGCGACTAAAGAGGTGGTGCTGCGCATTACCGCGCCTTACCGGAGTTACGGCGTTTACGAGACGGCGATAGTCGGCATACTAGCCCAGAGCAGCGGCTGGGCAACGGCCGCCCGG
Source organism: uncultured Dehalococcoidaceae bacterium (assembly GCA_964453865.1). Lineage (GTDB taxonomy): Bacteria > Chloroflexota > Dehalococcoidia > Dehalococcoidales > RBG-16-60-22 > CAYVPT01. The sequence continues at coordinate 2,323 of CAYVPT010000251.1, read as the reverse complement.
GAGTGTGTCAACGCTGCCGGGGATTTGCCCCTTATCAGTTTCGGGGCGCGGCACGTACATCCTTCCGTGGCCGGGGTGATGGACTACGCGGCGGTGGTGGGGGGCTGTAAAGGCTGCTCCAGCATTGCCGGTGCGCGCTGGGCCGGCGTGGAGCCGTCCGGCACCATGCCCCACGCCCTGATTATCGTGGTGGGGGATACGGTGAAAGCTACCGAGCTCTTTGATAAACACATGCCGCCTGAGATATCCCGGGTTTCACTGGTGGATACTTTTATGGATGAAGACGAGGAGAGCCTGCGGGTGGCTGAGGCACTCAAGGAAAGACTTCAAAGCGTGCGACTGGACACACCATCGGAACTGGGCGGGGTGACCGTAGAACTGGTTAAAAAGGTACGCGCCCGTCTGGACCAGGCGGGTTTTAAGGACGTGGGTATTTTCGTCAGCGGCGGCATCACCCCGCAGCGGATCAAGCGTTTTCTGGAGGAAGGGGCGCCGGTGGACGGGTTCGGGGTGGGCAGCTATATCAGCGGCGCCCGGCCGATAGATTTTACCGCCGACCTCCACGAAGTTGAAGGCAAGCCCATCGCCAAGCGAGGCCGGATACCCGGTATTACGCCTAATCCGAGGTTAAAGAGGGTATTATAAAGGAGGGGATATCATGCTGTGGCAACAGATGCAAGGATTTCTGAAATCGTGGTTTATCTACCCTGACCTCCAGTGGGACCTTATGCTCATAGGTACCTGCCTGGCGATAGCTTTCGGGGCGTTGTGGCTCCTCGGTTTCTGGCCGCCGCTTTTCCGCCGGCACTGGCTCTGGGCGGTGGCGGTTTTCAGCGCTTTCTTTACCCTGCTGGCGGCGGTTTTTATCCAGATACCCCTGCAGTATTATGCCAGCAAGGCTCTGGAGGCTTTCTGGGAATATTCGACCCTTTTCGACTGGTTGCTGCTGACCGGTATACCGGCGATACTGATTAGCGGGCTGGTGCAGGAGGGCGCCAAGATGGTGCCGATGGTCGCGTGGTGGTGGCGCAGCGGCAGGACAATCGACCCCAAGCTGGGGCTGGTAATCGGGGCGATAGCCGGAGCCGGTTTCGGTATATTCGAGGCTGTCTGGGCACATAATCTTACCTTCATGTCCGGATGGTCGTGGGATTTGGTGCGAAGCGACGGGATATTAATGCTGAGCCCGTTCTGGGACAGGTTCTGGGTGATAGCTTTTCATATTGCGGCTTCTTCCCTGGCGGGATACGGGCTGGCTAAGGGCAGGGGCTGGCAGTTCTATCTCATCGCTTCGGGACTGCACGGCCTGATTAATTATGCTGTCCTGCTTTACCGTAGAGGTAATCTGACCTTCAATCAGGTGGAAATATACGTGGCGGTAGTAGCGGCGCTGGTAACCGCGGTAGCACTGTGGCTGTGCTGGAGGAAGCCAGACGAAGAAGAGCCGAAAGAAGAGCCGATGCTACCACCCGAACCTGCTGAAGCAGAGACTTAGTATGAAGTGGATATTCTTGGATCATGAGTTCGTACTACTATGATTAAACTAACGTTCTGCAGACGATAATAAACATTTTGTCATTCTGGCGAAAGCCAGAATCCAGAAGGTGATATTAAAAGTTACTACGTCTACATATTAGCCAGCAAACGTAACGGGACACTCTATGTGGGTGTCACCAATGACCTAATCAGGTGAGTTTACGAACACAAACATGACCTGATGAAGGGATTTGCCAAAAAATATGCTGTTCATAGACTTGTATATTACGAAGAGTGTGACAACGCGGAATCAGCTATACAAAGAGAAAAACGGATTAAAGTATGGCATAGAAGCTGGAAAATCAGGCTGATTGAAGAGATGAATCCTGAATGGAATGATCTGTATGATAGTATCATCTCGACTGGATTCCAGCCTGCGCTGGAATGACATTACGGACGCGCCTGAATTCCAGGCGGAGAACTTTTGACGTATTACCGGTGACTTTGACGCGTTCATCGATACGCCAGCCGGCCACCCAGATGATTTGCTTCGGTGAAGTGACGATGGGGACGCGGCGCCGCCACGATTGAGGTATACGGGCGTCAATCATAAACTCGTTAAGCTTCTTGGACTGCTTCATGCCCAGCGGCCGAAAGCGGTCGCCGGGTCGACGACAGCGTACCGTAAGGCGACTGCCCGTCCGGTCATAGTCGAAACAGGCGGTAAAGTCATTATTTTTATCTTTACCCGCGTTGAATTCCGACGTGGTGGTGACTTCCGCTTTGATATCCCAGCCGGGGAGGCTGGTTTTACCGGGGATATTTACCGTCGTTTCGCCTTCCAGGG
>CAYVPT010000250.1:0-4027 GCA_964453865.1 uncultured Dehalococcoidaceae bacterium | reverse complement strand
ACTTACTATCCTCAGGTCTACGGTAATCATGAACAACTCGTTCTTGTCCAGAAGATTATCGGGGCCATTAGTATTGAGCTTGGTCAACGTCCAGTTAACCGAGGGGAATATTTGATAAGCGTCGGTATAGGAGATGACGACCAGATTGGTATAGTTGCCTGTGGTAGGCGGGGTAAAATCGATGGTATCGCCGCCGGTGGTTGTAGCCAGGGTGAAATACACTTCCTGCAAAACGGCACTTTCCATTCTGCCGTATATATTGCCCTTTATCTCGATAGTACTCTGAGCTTCTTCCAGTCCGGCGTGGATTGCCTCCTTGGCTTTCTGCGTGGAGAATAAACCGGCCGAGAGGACGACATAGGCAAACACCGAAGCCACGATAACAAATGCGATAAGGATAATGGCTGTTTCAATACCGGTGATGCCCCGCTGATTCTCCAACCGCTCTCTCACAAGTCTGTTCATCACGGTTTCCTCCCTCAAAAATGACATGGATATTTCAATCTACCTCTGATAGACATCAGTGACTACCAGACCATCCCCAATGTTGACACGTCATTTTTCTGAATATCGTCTGGGTGCATTACGCAATAAGAAAATAAGGAAATCCCTGAGGAGATATGGGGGACAGCATCTATTACAAATTAAGGTATCTGGTGGCAGAATCAGAAACAGATACTGGCTGGTATATAAAGATATAAAAAAATAATGAATTGTTAATGATTTTTTAATGGGTTATTTATGAATCTTTATTAATCTCTTTATATATTTAGATTACAATCTTAGGTGTTGTCAGTGGGAGGAAAAGTGAGGATTGGTGAGGAAAAGTGAATAAAAAAAGTAAGCAGATGAAAGGTATGAACATGAATGAGACAAAGCCGGGAACCGTCAGCTTGTATGTGGTCGAAGAACAGGAAATCTACCGTGAGATGTACCGTAATGTACTGACGCCGCGGGAAAATATCGAGGTGCTGCGGGTTTCAGAAAACGACGAACGGGGCGCCATGATGCGAGCGGTATCCGAGCTTTGCCCGGATGTCCTGCTGCTAAGCGTTAAAAAACTTGATGTTGATATTATTGAAGAGCTGGAGCAAGTCAGGAACAGCTATCCCAGGATGGGGATAGTCATTTTAATCGTCTTCTACAGTTCTCAGGATATTGAACTATTACGCCGTCTGGCGCTTTGCGGCGAGAGCGGTCTGGCTCTCTTCTTGAAGCAATCCCTGGATAGAGTCGATCAGCTGTGCCAGTTTATTCTAGCTGTCAGCCAGGGGCAGGTCATCCTCGACCCGCCGCTGGCTACTTTTATGTTTGCCGGCAAGCCGGAATGCCCGTTCCTGAAGCAGCTAACCACCCGCGAACTGGAAATCCTGAGCCTGCTCTCACAGGGCTATACCAACTCGGCCATTGCCAATACCCTTTTCATCGATATCAAGACCGTCGAGCACCACCTGAACAGCATGTACAGCAAGCTCAAGGCAGACCCCGATTATAATACGAAACACCTGAGAGTCAGCGCCGCCAGGCTTTACCTGGAAACGATGGGGACCCTTTATCAGAAGGAAGAATCGTTAATGCCAAGTGGAACAAGATAATATCCCTATACCAGGAAGATTACCAGCTCCTTGATGTTCCAGATGACAACGAGAGCCAGGGCGGCGATAGATGGCCAGAGCAGCCTGCCCGGCATTACCCAGGCAATCAGCACCGGGATTATTAATTTAACCACCACCAGCAATACCGGTACTTGTATAAGAAATCTCACTATTGGATTTATTTCCCATAAGCCGAGAGATATTGCCAGAATCGTCAGACCTAAATCAAAGAGACTCAGCAGAATAAAAGAAAACTTCTCGGTCGTACATTTCTTAAATGTAGTCGAAGAATCCCACCAGCTGGGTTCTATTACTGCCATCAACCGCCCCCTGCGTAAACGCAAGTTATTATCTTTACGTTCTTACCTAAATAGTAAAACAAATCAATCCGCTATGACAAGCAAATTACTTTCAGACTATTCTTTTTATACAGCTACCTCTCCCATGTCTGTATCGACTCATAAGCTGCCCTCCAGGTTTTGGTATATCCCCCCTCCTTCCATGTCTCCTCCGTATCCTTCAGGGCTGCTGCCAGTTCAGGACTTTTTACATAACCGTCCAGTGCTTCCTCGCTCTCGAACTCATAGCAGGCCAGGTACTTGGCCTGTCCTTTGTTTTCACCCATGACACTGATTAATTTATAGCGGGTTGCCTTCCTGATGCCTTGATAATTAAAAAGCATGGGAACGTGCACCTCGTCGTACCATTTATTGAATTCCTCGTCCTTTTCGGCGGTAGATTCGGTGGCTACCATGTATAGTATCATTCCTTTTTCCATTCAAGTATCTCCTTTCAAGGGGTACAACTATCTTAGATACGGGGCTCCCGCTTTGTCAAAAAATATTTGACTTTATAATACAGGGAAAATAAACTGATTATAACCAATAAGAATTACTGTATTGAGGAGGTCAACGTGAAAACTGCGGTCTGTTATGAAATCGGGAAGCCTCTGGTTGTTGAAGAGGTAGACATCGACCCTCCCGAGCCGGGAGAGGTAAAGGTCAAGATTGCGGCGACAGCCGTCTGTCATAGCGATATTCATATGTTCAAGGGAGAGATACCCGGTAAACTGCCGGTTGTCGGGGGACATGAATCGGCCGGATATGTAGAGGAAGTCGGAGAAGGCGTGACCACTGTTAAAAAGGGAGACCCGGTTGTCTGTACGCTGATGGCCTCCTGCGGCAAGTGCCGCTACTGCCTGACGGGTCTGAGCCACCTGTGCAATGCCACCTGGCCTCTGGATACCGAAGGCCGTATGCACAACAAAAAGGGGCAGATGCTTTTACAGGCATTCCGGATAGGCAGCTTCGCCGAGTACACCGTGGTCCACCAGTCTCAGGTGGTGAAAATCCCCGCCGATATGCCGCTGGACCGGGCGTCGCTGCTTGCCTGCGGCGTTATTACCGGGTTCGGGGCGGTAATAAACCGTGCCCAGCCGGAGGTAATGAGCAGCTGTGTTATCATCGGGATTGGCGGCGTCGGCTTAAACGCGGTGCAGGGAGCGGCTCTATCCGGGGCTTATCCCGTTATCGCCGTGGATATATCGGACAGCAAACTCAAGGCAGCCAAGGACTTCGGCGCTACACATACCATCAACTCGTCCAAGGTGGATGCCAGAAAAACCGTGAGAGAATTGACCGGAGGAGAAGGGGCTGACTACGTGTTCGTGACGGTCGGCAGCGCCGAGGTGGTCCAGCAGGGATTTGCCATGTCCGGCCCGCGCGGCATGACGGTGATTGTTGGTATCCCCAACTTCCAGGATAAAATCAGCTTTACACCTTTCTTCTTCATCGGGGGTGAGAGAATCCTGACCGGCAGCTTTATGGGTACCACGCAGCTACAGACGGAAATCCCTAAACTGGTGGAACTTTATAAAGCCGGGGTTCTTAAACTTGATGAGCTTATCACCGCACGCTATCCGCTTGATAAAATAAACGAGGCGATAGAGGTGGTGGAGCAGGGGAAAGCCCTGCGTAACGTGATTACGTTCGAATAATATTAACGTCATTCCAGCGAAAGCTGGAATCCATTTGTGGAGATATGGGTGGATTGGATTCTGGCCTTCGCCAGAATGACAAAATGCCTTTATTTATCGTCTTCCGCCTTATATACTTTACATAAAAGGGCAGTCAGGTCCGGCGACCCGTACATGGGGTCGCAGTGATTATTAGAAGTAAGCACGTTGGGGTTGGATTTCAACATCCCGTGTAAAGGCCCCGGCTCCTCGGGGTAAAAGCAGTTGGCGGTAGCCATGACTACCCCCGGGTGAATACCCGGGAACAACCTGGCTTTTTGCTTGATTCTTCCCCGCGGCGACTCAATCCAGGTCCAATCGCTGTCTTCGATGCCGTATTTCTTCGCCGTCTCGGGGTGTATCTGCACCACCGGGTCTTTCTGGAAGCTCCGCAGCCAGGGGATATTCCGGTACTGCG
>CAYVPT010000249.1:0-4032 GCA_964453865.1 uncultured Dehalococcoidaceae bacterium | reverse complement strand
TCCCCTATTTTTTACTTTTCATCTGTGTTTTTGATTTTTGACCTTTGATATTTGAGCTTTATATGGTTATTGTCTCTCGTATCTTGGTTATTAAGTAGTATGTATTGACTTCTAACGATAGCCGTTATATAATCACGGTATCCGTTCTGCGAAAGGAATATGAAATAATTGGCTCATCAGAATTGTGAGATACGGTCGGTTCTGGATATCAATCCGGGTACTACTACGCCCTGGAGGGCTCATCGTGTCTCCGGTTCGGAGCTTATTAAACGCTAGACATTATCCGTGAGACGCATCAAGAGCCCGGGAAAAATCACCCGGGCTTTTTTATTAAATGTATATACCGGGGGAGGAATAGTACCGATAGAACTGAGAGACAACAATTGGAGCCGTAATTTGAAAATGAATCGCCTTTTGCCTTATAAATATATAGGTAGCCCACAGAATAACATATGAAGGGATACGGTCTTGGCAAAGAAAAAGAGTGTTGAAAAGAAACCCCGTGAAATGACCCGTCGTGCGCTATCGCAGCACAAACGGCAACAGCGGCGTCAGCGTATCATTTTTATCAGCGGTATAACAATTATCGTTGCCGTTATCTTGATTGTTCTGGTAGGGTGGTTTATGGGCGAGTATCTCCCCATGCACCGGACGGTCCTCAAGGTAAACGATGTAAAATTCGATACCCGTTATTTCATTGATTCCCTGAAAATCTACGGGGCGAACCAGAACCCCGAGCAATTTGAAGGCCTTGGTGCCACCGTAATACAGCGTATAGCTGAGACCGAGGTCATCTTGCAGGCGGCTGAGAAACTCGGGATAACGGTAAGCGCTGAAGATATTAAGGAGGAAATGGAAGGTCTGGATGGCTCGTTAACGGACGCTTATATAGACGTCATCAGGGCTCAGCAGACGCAGGCGAGGCTCAGGTCTGAATATATCAGTACGCTTGTTCCGGTATCCGATAACCAGGTAAATATTAACGCAATGCTTGTAGAAAGCAGTAGCGTGGCACTTGAGCTCCGCGACAGATTGCTATCCGGTGATAACTTTACCGCCCTGGCTGCGGAGTTTGCGCAGAATTATACTTCCAAACAAAATAGCGGGGAATACGGCTGGCATCCGGCGTCTATACTTGAAGGTCAGCTGGGCTCTTTAATTCCCATAGACTTTGCCTTTAGCGCCGAACCGGGGACGCTTAGCCAGCCCTTGCCTGACGCGGAATCGTATAAGCAGTCCGGCTACTGGCTGATTAACGTTACGGAAATAATCGAAGATGAAGCCATGGTACAGGCTCTTTATTTGAGCAGCCGCGAGGAGGCACTGGATATTAGAGCCAGGCTGGAGACCGGCGATAATCTTACGGCTCTGGCTGACGAATATTCGCAGTATAGTCCTTCAAAAGAAGGTCATGGAGACCTCGGCTTGATTACCCCGCCAGCCGACGAAGAAGATACGTCTATAACTGAGGCGTTTGACGGCTATGTTTTCGATTCCGAGGTAAAAATAGGGGAATGGAGTGAACCCATAAGTGAGGACGTTCTATGGACTCAGGGCGGTGCCTGGCTGGTGGAAGTAATCGATAAGGAAGAAAATAGAGAGCTGAGCGATGAAGACAGAAATACCCTTATTAGTCAGGTGTTTAATGATTGGTTGACCGAACTCATGCAGGTAACTTCGGAAGATGTGGACCAGACTGGCTTTACTCTGGAATTGAATCAATGGGCGGCGGAGAGGGCGGTTAAAGAGTTACAGCAAGGCGAAGGGTAGTAGCAATGAATAAAAAAGATATCGGCATAGGATTAATGGGACTGGGCGTGATCGCCGGACAGGTGGCCAGGGTTCTTATGGATAGAACGGAAGAACTGGCGAAGAAAGTCGGCAGTCCTCTGGTATTGCGTAAGATTAAAGTCCTGCCGCAGGATTTATCGCGTGCTCAGGTAAAGAAGATGCCGGCCCGGCTTTTTACAACCGATGACGATGAGTTTTTCCGTGAGCCCGGCATCGATATCGTTGTCGAGGCTATCGGCGGTGAGACCCCGGCGTTCGACTATATCAAAAGGGCTCTTGAAGGCGGCAAACACGTGGTGACTTCGAATAAAGAAGTCATTGCCAAGCATGGCGTCGAGCTGCTGGCGCTGGCCCGTAAGCACGGGGTGGGGCTGCAGTTCGAAGCCAGTGTCGGCGGGGGTATTCCCCTCATTGCCCCTTTTAAGCACGACCTGGTGGCAAATAATATTAACGCCATCTTCGCCATTATCAACGGGACGACCAACTATATCCTCACCATGATGGCCAGGGAGGGCATGGACTTTGCCTCGGCGCTGAAGCAGGCGCAGAAGCTGGGTTATGCGGAAGCCAACCCGGAAAACGACATCGAAGGTATAGACGCTAATTATAAGCTGGCTATCCTCGCTTCGCTGGCTTTTCAGACTCAGGTACGTCCTCAGGACATTTACCGCGAGGGCATTTCACGTCTTGATGCGCGTGATTTCCGTTATGCCCGGGAACTCGGCTTCGTTATCAAGCTGCTGGCTATAGCCAAGCAGAGTGATGATGCCATCGAGGTCAGGGTACACCCGGTTTTTATCCCGCGGGACTCGGTGCTGGGGAAAGTCGATGGTGTCTTAAACGCCGTACATGTCGAAGGCGACCTGGTCGGTAAGGTGCTCTTCATCGGCGAGGGCGCCGGCGCCAGGCCTACCAGCAGCGCCGTTATCGCCGATGTTGTATCCTCGGCGCGTAAAATTGTCCTGGGTGTCGGCAGTATCTCGACCTGGCAGGGTGATTCCGGTAAGACCATCAGGCCCATGGACGATATTGAAACCCAGTATTATATCAGGTTGACGGCTAAAGACCGTCCCGGGGTACTGGCGCAAATCGCCACTGTATTTGGTAAAAACAGAATAAGCATATCCTCGGCCATCCAGCCGGAGTCCGATGAAAAGAAGAAGACGGCGGAAATCGTGATAATGACGCACCCGGCTAAAGAAAAAGCCATGCAGAAAGCCCTCCGCGAGCTGGCGAAGCTGGAGGTGGTCAAGGAAATCGATAATTTCATCCGGATCGAAGATATTGAAGGAGGCTAATATAAATTCTCCCTTATTCCCTTCCTTCGACAGGCTCTTACGAAGGAGGGAAAGAATTGATTAATAACAAAGATAAAATGGTTTGTAGAATCATCCTCTCCCTTTCGTAAAGGGAGAGTGAGAGAGGGATTTGAGAGAGGCTAATGAAAAAAGGTGTTCTTTTTCAATATACAAAATATCTACCCATCACCGGGAAGACTCCCTTATTTACCATAGGTGAGGGGGATACCCCGCTGGTAAGGTGCGATAAGCTGACGAAGGAGTACGGCTGCAAAGCACTGTATTTCAAGCTGGAAGGCTGCCATCCCACCGGCTCGTTCAAAGACCGGGGCATGGTAATGGCGGTCGCCAACGCGGTGGAAAACGGCAGCAAGGCTATTATCTGCGCTTCCACGGGGAATACCAGCGCGTCTGCGGCGGCCTACGCCGCTTACTGCGGACTGGAGTGCATCATCGTTATCCCCGGCGGGAAAATCGCCTTGGGTAAACTGGCGCAGGCTATCGTTCACGGAGCCAGGATAATTTCCGTCGAAGGTAATTTCGACCGGGCGCTGGATATCGTGCGCCGCCTTACCGAGAAACACCCGGTAACTTTAGTGAATTCGCTCAATCCCTATCGCATCGAGGGGCAAAAGACGGCTGCTTTTGAAGTTGTTGACGTCCTCGGCGATGCCCCGGACTATCTCTTCCTGCCGGTGGGCAATGCCGGCAATATCACCGCGTACTGGAAGGGTTTCAAGGAATATTACGAAGCTGATAAAGCTACTAAAAAGCCAAAGATGTACGGCTTTCAGGCAGAAGGCGCCGCGCCAATAGTTCGTGGTCACGCTATCGAGCAGCCGGAGACGGTAGCCACGGCTATACGCATCGGCAACCCGGCCAGCTGGCAGAAAGCCGTCGCCGCCCGCGACGAGTCCGGCGGTATTATCGACATGGTCAGCGA
>CAYVPT010000248.1:0-4037 GCA_964453865.1 uncultured Dehalococcoidaceae bacterium | reverse complement strand
CGCCGACCTTCGGCATCATGCCCTTCTTTGTCGCCACCCTGTGGGTGACGGTCGTTGCCACGGCCATTTCCGTGCCGGTCGGTGTCGCCTGCGCCGCCTACCTGTCCGAGGTAGCCCCGAACAGCGTCAGGGAAACGGTTAAACCCATCATCGAGCTGCTGGCGGGTTTCCCCTCCGTGGTCATGGGCTTTATCGGCCTGATGCTGCTTGCACCGCTGGTACAGAGCGCCTTTAACCTTGATACCGGACTTTCCGGCCTGACCGCCGGGATTATGCTGGCGTTTATGAGCCTGCCAATTATTATCAGCGTTTCCGAGGACGCCCTGCGCGCCGTCCCCGACGAGTTCCGGCAGGCGTCCTACGCGCTGGGGGCGACGAAGTGGGAGACTATCTGGCATGTCTGCATACCGGCCGCTCTTTCCGGTATTACGGCGGCGGTGATGCTGGGAGTGGGACGCGCCATCGGTGAAACGATGACGGTGCTCATGGTAGCTGGGGGTGCGCTGGCGGTGCCCGTTTCCCCCACCAACCCCATGATGCCCATGACGGCGGCTATCGCCTCGGGAATCGGCAACGCGGTGCGCGGCGGGCTGCAATACCAGGCGCTTTTCGCCATCGGCCTGATTTTATTCGTACTTACACTGTTTGTTAACCTGGTCGCCGACCGGGTACTGGAACGCCAGAAAAGGAAATTCCAGAGGTAATCATGAAAGCACGCATAGCACCGAGGCTGGTATCGCAACAGGTGGCTTTTACGCTGCTTATCGTGGCTACCGCCGTGGTAGTCATTCCGGTGATTGTCATTATCATCCAGATATTATTGAGCGGGGCAGGCGCTATTTCTTGGGACTTTCTGACGCAGGCGCCTTCGCAGGCAGGCAAAGCCGGCGGTATCTTACCGGCCATCCTGGGAACTTTCTACCTCATGCTGGGGACGATTATCATCGCCCTGCCGGTGGGCGTGCTGGCGGGAGTCTACCTGAGCGAGTATGCCCGTGACGATTGGATGACGCGTACGGTTAATCTGGCTATCGTGAACCTGGCCGGGGTACCCAGCATCGTTTACGGGCTTTTCGGCTTGGGTGTGTTCGTATTGATGTTTCACTTCGGTATGTCCCTTCTCGCCGCCAGTCTGACCCTTGCCTGCCAGGCTCTGGCTATGACAGTCACTACATCACGTGAAGCGATTCTGTCCGTTCCCCGTGAATACCGCGAGGGAAGCCTGGCGGTGGGCGCTACCCGGTGGCAGACAATCAGGCACGTGGTTCTGCCGCAGGCCAGGTCGGGTATTATCACCGGCGCCGTCCTGGCGATGAGCCGCGCCGCCGGCGAAACCGCGCCGATTCTGGTGGTCGGGGCGGCCTTTTTCCTGCCGGCGCTGCCGCATTCTCCCTTTGACCAGTTCATGGCTCTTCCCTATCACCTTTATACCGTAGCCGCTCATATACCCGGAATGCCCAAGACGACAATCTGGGGCGTAGCCCTCGTATTACTGGCCGTAGTGCTTTCCTTTAATGTACTCGCCACAATTATTCGACTGCGTTCCCGCAAACGGAGGTACAGCACATGAATATCAATGTAGAACTCGGGGATAAAAAAGCTCCTGTTAGCGGTGAAGTCAGAATGAACACCAATAACCTGAGCCTCTATTACGGGGACTTTCAGGCATTACGGGATATCACTCTGGACATCCCGGAGAACGCCATCACGGCGGTCATCGGGCCCTCCGGCTGCGGAAAGTCCACCTTCCTGCGTCTTTTTAACCGCATGAACGACCTGATTACCGGCGTCAGAGTCGAAGGCAGGGTCGAGCTCGATGGCGTTGATATCTATGATAAAGACATCGACGTAGTGGAGCTCCGAAAAAGAGTGGGGATGGTCTTTCAGAAACCCAATCCGTTTCCCATGTCGGTATTTGAAAACGTGGCTTTCGGCCCGAAGCGGCACGGCCGGAAAAACCGACTCGAACTGGATGATATCGTGGAAAAAAGCCTGAAGCAGGCAGCGCTCTGGGATGAGGTTAAAGACAAGCTGGGTCAATCGGCTTTAGCCCTTTCCGGAGGGCAGCAGCAAAGACTCTGCATCGCCCGCGTCCTGGCGGTCGAACCGGAGGTTATCCTGATGGACGAGCCCTGCAGTGCCTTGGACCCGCTGGCCACTTTGAGAATCGAGGACTTGATGAGAAGCCTGGCGGAAAATTATACTATTGTTATTGTGACTCATAACATGCAGCAGGCGGCGCGAGCCTCGGATATGTCGGCCTTTTTTATGATGGAAGAAGATAGAGCCGGGACACTGGTAGAATGTGGACCGACGGCTGAAATATTTACCAATCCTAAAGACAAACGAACCGAGGACTATATTACCGGTCGCTTCGGCTAAAGCGGTACGGAGGTGAGTAAAATGGAAATAAGAACGGCGTTTCACAAGAAATTAAGGCAGATACAGGACGAGATTCTCGCCATGGGCAGCATGGTGGAAAAAGCCATTGGACAATCCGTTGAAGCTCTGAAGAATAGGGACATGGATACGGCCAGCCGCATAATCAAAGATGATCTTAATATCAACCGCAAGAGATACGAGATAGAAGAGAAATGCATCCGGCTAATCGCCACCCAGCAGCCGATGGCCGGAGACCTGCGCAATATTATCTGTATCCTGAATATCATCACCGAACTGGAGAGAATCGGTGATTATGCCGAGGGGATTGCTAAAATAGTGCTGCTGATAGGAGATGAACCGCCCCTCAAGCCCCTTATCGATATACCGCGCATGAGCGAAAAGACGATAGATATGCTGCACCGCAGCCTTGATGCCTTGGTACAGCATGACGCTGATACCGCCCGGCGGATTGCCGACGAAGACGACGAGGTGGATAACCTGTACGACCAGGTATTCCGGGAGTTACTTACTTTTATGGCCGAGGACCCGAAGATTATCACTAGGGCTACCCGCCTTATATGGGTAGCTCATAACCTGGAGCGGAGCGCCGACCGGGTGACCAATATCTGCGAAAGGGTGGTCTTTTTCGTTACCGGTAAAATGGAGGAGATTGGCGCCTCCAAGTATTAACCGGTTATCCTGAGATTAGCACGACTAATCACTCGTTAATTTATCGAGACGACTAGGCATTCTCGCTCTCTGCGGCGGTTTCTTTGGTTATTTTAGCATCCCACTCGATAAATTCTTCCCGGCTGCCTATCTCATATCCCGGAGGGACCCATTTCATTTCCTTCAGGTTCTGCGTTATGGTGGGTATCCATTGATACGGGATGGATATTATCATCAATCCGTCCGGGAATACCCGCCTTCCTTTCATACCATAAGACAGGCCGGTCGGAACGTAATTTATCTTGCCGCTGAGATAAGGATAGATATAAAGTGAGGAACACTGGCCTACTATCGTTGCCTGGCTTTCGTACATCTGGCCGGTGGAATAGGTCATTGCCCTCAGCAGGATTTCCGCCTGGCCGGGAGTGGCCACAAAAACAAGAAGGTCAGGCTCGTATTTTAGTTTGTCTATCGGAGAACAAACGACATAGTTGACCGAGCCCGTCTCAAAATGGGGGACAAATGTACGGAGCTTGAGGTTCGCCCCCGATCCCTGAAAAAGTTGAAGTTTTACACCCAGCATGCCGCCATCGGAGCGACGCGGACCGTCGTCTCTCATGCCGAGGAATATCTTGCCGATACAATTTTCTTCATCTTTGGTAAAGTAAAAGGGCGTCCCTCTCTGCTGCGCTTCTTTGACCATTTCGCAGAGGCCCATCTGTTTATCCAGCTTCTCGATTCCTTCCGGCTTGTGGAAAAAGTAATTGATGGCTACCGGCGTTCTCTCAAAATTGAATTTACCGTAAACGGACAGGTCGGTTTGAAGCGGCCTCATAGTAACCTCCTTTTAAACCGGGGTGGTACATTCTACCATTTTTGTTATTATACTATATGAAAAATACATTGTTAGCAAACAATGGTGAAAATCGGAGATGGTAATAATCCGTCACGCCGCCCGGGCCTCTTGCTGTGTTATATCTATGCCT
>CAYVPT010000247.1:0-4048 GCA_964453865.1 uncultured Dehalococcoidaceae bacterium | reverse complement strand
GTAGTTCCTGAGCCCCTCGGAGAACTCCTCGATAACAATCGATGCCCCGGCTTCCTCCAGCAAGTCCACTATTCTGGAGTCTCCCAGAGCCATTGTAGAGCCCGCCAGCAACACACGCGGCCTTACCGGACCGGAGGACTCGGTCGCCTTCAGGCTTTGGTAAAGTGATTGCAGGGCTGCTAACATCCTGTGTCTATCGGTATAGAAAGAGCGGTGGCTTAGCTCGATGAATTCCTTACCACTAATCGGTGGCCGTTCCGCCCTTCGCAGGAGACTTATTTCTCTAAGAAGCTCCCGTATCTTATTAGCTGTGTCAATCTCCTCTCTCAGCTTGGGTTCGGTAATCTCATTACCGGTAAAGCTCTCCAGATGTCCTTTAAGCAGATTCAGCCCTTCCAGGTAGTATTCAAATCCGTGCCCGGCTTTAACATGAGGAACACCGAACCTGAACACCTCTACATCTGTATAGAAATCCCACGAATCGGCTATGGCCCTGACATGATTATCCGTAACCGGCACGACAAGCATGTCCAGCAGCTGGTAGACGGGTTCCTCCTTCAGTAATCTATAGCCAATCTGCGCTCTACAAAACGGGTCGAGAAACCTGGCAAGGCATGAAGCGGAGGCCGCTACTGGAGCAGAGTCCCCACCTCGGGCGAGTGCCACTGGTATTGCTCCGCAGGCATGTACAAATTCATCCGGCATATACCCGTTAGGAATATAACCAATAATTTTTCGCCCCTGCTTTTTCATCTCTCGCAGGTTTATTAGGCTGGTGCTTGAACGAGTTAGCAATTCCCGCATCGTTTCCATAGTTGCTCCTAAAACCGGAAATCCTGAACCGGTATCAGTATGATACCGCGATATTTATTACCTAGTGAAGCATCTCGAACAATATGAATGATGCTCCTGGCTGTAATAACTCCGCCGACGGCTAATGGATTTCAGTTCTACCAGGGATATGAGAAAGGTGATCTATTATTGGCAATTATACAGCGTCAATTGGTATTATACAAAACTGATCACCTTACACGATAGTAATATCGTCAATGCGACCTTTGAGGATAAAGTTGAACTGGTCTCACACTTGGGAATCAAGATAATTCCATCTCAAGAAAGGTCCACGTATTGTACAGTACCACCCACGTTACTTGACTTGAACCTCTCCATTCTTTATAAGTCGCATTTCGTCATCTTGTGTGCTATCACCACCGGGTAGCTATCGAACACCTTAAAATAAAGAGGTTTCCAGCTAGGCTGCGACGCTGCTAAATGAACTTTGAAATATCGTAACCGCGTTCCTTGGCATATTTACGCAAAATAAATGCGAAGCGGGTTCGCCTGGCTTTTTCGTTTCGTTCCCTGGCGGCGGTATCGAGTTTGATCTGCTCCGTGATTTTACCGCCCATGTAAGAGGAGAAGCCGGCTTTCATCAGCTCTACAGCTGCATTTCTCAGGGTAGTGCGCTCTATATCGGCGACTATTTTGATGCCGTTGCATAAATTTTCAGGGAAATAGTAGTGCTTAAAATACTCATCACTGATAATATGATATTATAATAATTTTAAATCTGTCCAGCCAATCCTTACAGGAGGAGCCATGGACTACTTGGCATTTTACTCCAAGAAGATGAAGGGGGCAGGGAATAATCACCGGTGTTTTTCGCCGGATGGAGGACCGTTATGGATACCAAGAAAAAGTTCCTGGAAATAATAGAAGGCGTCGATTTTCGATACGGCATTGCTGTCGACTCACCGGACCAGTTAATAAAGCTCGGCGAGCACCGACTAGCTCAATACGAAGCCCTCGGTGAGAAGCGTCAACAGCGTGCTTATGACCTGGTGGGTATTATCCTGGCAGAAGCACTGCAGCCCCGGGCGCTGGCTAGATATGGGGACGCCAGCTTTAACTCCGTGCGGCGGGTGCTGGCTGAAGAGTTTGCACAGCTGGGAGATGATACTAAAGGGGAGAAATACATAGAACTGGCGAAGCAGGCAATCGCCAACCTGGGGCTAACCGACTTCCAGGCGGAGCAGCTGAACAAATTGTTCGACCTTATGCCCACCATCTTAGTTGAATTCATAGCCGATTTAGCGAGCCGTTTCGATTTATTGCCGCGTGAAAACGCGGCTACACTCGCCTTGGTTCTGCGGGATATGTTTCAGGAGGAGGCCGATCATGCTGAGTTTAAACGATATAATTGACGCCATCGAAAGAAAATCTAGGAAGCCCGATGAAAGCGAGCTCAGGAAGCTCCCCGACCGGATAGCGTTGATACACGGCCGGATATCTGACCCGCACCAGGTACGCAATAGTAAAGAGTCGGTCCGCGAAATAGCGGTGCAAGTGGGACGGGCAATCGAGGACGGGTATCAAACAGGTCTGGACCCTGCCGCGGTCGAGGACTGGCTGGAGAAAATCCGTAGTGGAGCTGTCCAACCGGGTATCCTCAGAGACGGCAAAGTCATCGTCAACTGCCTCGGTCTCGGGATATCCGGCAGTCTGCCGGAGGAGAAGCGGCCTGACCTGGTACTTGATTTCGAGCTATTGGAGAAGGGGGAACTGGGGGCGATATACGTCACCGAGGGAGCGAACCGCCTGTCACGGGACCCGGATTTTTTGGTC
Organism: uncultured Dehalococcoidaceae bacterium; assembly: GCA_964453865.1. Lineage (GTDB taxonomy): Bacteria > Chloroflexota > Dehalococcoidia > Dehalococcoidales > RBG-16-60-22 > CAYVPT01. The sequence continues at coordinate 1,423 of CAYVPT010000247.1, read as the reverse complement.
TCCGCGAAGCTTCTCAAGTTGATGAAAGACTCGAACTGCAAGTTGCGTACCTCCTACGAAGTGCTGAGCCCGTGTATCGATCGTGACCGGGAGATCATCCACCGGGAGTTTGAAAGGGGGGCCGAGGAGCTAAAAGAACTGCATAAGCGGCTATACCACAGGAAAGAACTAAAGGCGACGCGGGGCGAATTTGTCGGCGAGCCAATATCGCCCGGCTTCATCCTGCCGATAACCGGGCGCAAGGCAAATGGCGAATACCAGTTCGGGATAATGGAGCCCTATCCGCCACACGCCGCTATTGATGTCCGGATTTTCCAGGAGTATATCCGGTGCCGCGGCAGCAAGCTGCAAACGGCACTGGCCCTGAAGGATGTAGCATTCCCGCCCTTTCCCCCGGACCTGGCCTATATGGAACGCTATTCCGCTCTTAGAATCTGTCCCGGGACACCGGCAGGCTACCGCATCACGCCGTCAGTGGTCAAGGGCCTGGTCACTAATCTGAAACTCGTGGGGGTATGGAGATGGGGTGATACCATCAAGGTCAACAACCATGAGCCGGTGGTGCCGGAGGCCCTGTTTTTAACAGCGTATGAACTGGCTCTTACCCGTGCCAAGCCGAAAGGCCAGGCGGTCTACTACGAACCGATGGAGTGGTCGGGGCTCCTGTGGTGCTGCAACCATGGTAAACCGGCGCTGGTGTCGAGCTACTCAGCCGGAGGCGTTTACCGCTGCAAAAGGGATTATGATGTGGCTTTAGGGCATATTTGCCTTAATATTGAAAAACGGTTTATTGACGAACCGCTGACAACCGAAGTGCTGCGGCAGCTCGATTTCACACCCTGTGCCGAGGAGGTACTGGAACAGCTGGAAAACGAGGTGGAACAGGGGAAGCTGGCAGCGGCACAGTATCACCAGGAAATTACGGAACTGGAGAGGAGGTTCGGAACCCTCAAGCAATATCTCGGGTGTGGGGATAAACAGCGAGAAAAATATACTGGCAACAGTACAAGGCCACCGACGAGAAGCTCAAGGAGCTATTAAGCAAACCAGTGCCGGAAAGAACTATCGCCGCCGTCGACATCAGGACGGTGAGACAATTCCTGGTGAACCTGCCGGGTAAATGGCAGAGTTATTCACCCGCCGTGTGTAACCGTCTGTTCAAGCTGATCATTGAAAAAGTCGAATTATGCCATGATGCGAAAAACATCGAGGCGACCGTATACTGGAAAACCGGTTTTCGTCAGAGGGTTATTATTCAACGCGCCAGAGCGACATTTATTCAGGGTAGCGTGTGGACTGAAGAAGAAAACAAACTCCTGGAAACGCTGTGGCTAAATGCGTCAATTACGGTAGTGCAGGAAGCGCTACCAGGAAGAACAGTATCTGCTATCAGGAATCACGCCCGACACCTTGGTTTGAAGAG
>CAYVPT010000246.1:0-4056 GCA_964453865.1 uncultured Dehalococcoidaceae bacterium | reverse complement strand
ACTATTGATTACCGGGCACTTTTAAGTTTGCAGGACACCGTGCGCCGGGGCGAGTGGCAGGTCACCGTATCGGTCTGGAATGACCGGGAAATAATAAATGTTGAGCCGGGAGAAGCTGTAAAAGGCTACGGACTGGCGGTCGATATCGGCACCACCACCGTCGCCGGATATCTTTGCGACCTGACTACCGGCGAGGTCATGGCGACCAGCGCCATTATGAACCCGCAGGTAGCCTACGGCGAGGATGTGATGTCTCGCATCGGCTATGCTGTAAAAAGTAAAGACGGACTGAAGCAGTTGCACCGGTCTATCATCAAAGGTCTCAACCAGGTGGCGGCCAAGGCTGCCGCCGGGGCCGGCATCAAGCGCTCGGAGATAATCGATATGGCGGTTGTCGGCAATACGTGTATGCACCACCTGTTTTTAAACATTGACCCGCGTAACCTGGGCAAGACGCCTTTTGCTCCGGCTATACATCACTCTGTGGATGTAAAAGCGCGGGACATTGGACTCAGGATTGCCCCGGGGGCTTACATCCATGTCCTGCCCAATGAAGCCGGTTTCGTCGGGGCGGACAACGTCGGCGTACTCATCGCCGAGGAACCCTACAACCAGGACGAGATGCTGCTAATTATCGATATCGGCACCAACGGCGAGCTGCTGCTGGGCAACCGCAAGAAACTGCTTTCGACGTCCTGCGCTACCGGCCCGGCCTTCGAGGGGGCGGAAATCAGGCACGGCATGCGGGCGGCCCCGGGAGCTATCGAAAAGGTCAAAATAGACCCTGAAACGAAAGATGTCCAGTTTAAAGTAATCGGTAACGAAGGCTGGAATACGGAAGTCAAGAATATCGGCGCGCGGGGTATCTGCGGTTCGGGGATATTCGATGTCGCCGCCCGGATTTTCCTGGCGGGTATTATCGACAAAAGCGGACGTTTTAAAACGGGAGTGAAATCATCCCGGTTGCGGAAAAACGGCGGTGAACCGGAGTTCGTCATTGCCCGCGCGAAAGAGACGGCGATAGGCCATGACATCGTTATCTGCCAGAAGGATATCCGGGCGATACAGCTGGCCAAGGGCGCCATGTATGCCGGCGCCAGGCTCCTGATGAACCGGCTGGGAGTCGATAAAATCGATAAAGTCATTCTGGCGGGAGCCTTCGGGAGCTATATCGATAAGGAGTCAGCGGCGGTTATCGGTCTTTTTCCCGACTGCGACCTGGCGAATGTCTATGCGGTCGGTAATGCTGCCGGCGACGGCGCGCGTATGGCCCTGCTCAACACAGCCAAGAGAAAACAGGCCGATGTTATCGCTGGGCAGGTGGAGTACGTGGAGCTGACCGTCGAGCCGGACTTCAACAAGGTTTTTACGCAGTCCTTGGCATTCCCTCATGCCGTTGATAAATTCCCCCACCTGAAGCACCTTCTCCCGAAAGATAAATAACTTAATAGTTATACGATTATAAGGAGATTATAAAATGAATTCATTAAAGCAAGACCTGTCCGTATACAATAAGTTTGGTTTCGAAAAGCAGCCCATCGGCGTTAAGTTCCTGCCCACCCGGCCGGAAGGAATCGAGCAGCTGGACAAGACCCTGTCTTATTGTGAAATGCTCAAAGAAGCCCAGGACAGGGGAACCCCGTTTTACTTCGCCAAAGAGAATGAAAGCTGTTTCGGTAAAGCCCTGCTGGGGATGGAGGAATTACCCGCCTTCGCCCAGGCGGGAGAGGTAGGCATCAGGCTCGAAATCTTCCAGGAGCCGCGCGCCAATAGCGACCTCTATCAACACCTTACCCTGTTGCCGAGGGGAACTGTCAACTATGTTGCTTACGCCACGCTGGACAAGCTGGCATTCGAGCCGGACCTCCTGATTATCGTGGCAAGCGTCAGCCAGGCGGAAATTATTCTCCGGGCAATGAGCTTTTCTACCGGCGAACTGAGAGAGTCAAAGACGACGGGCGTGCTGGGGTGTAACTGGGTCTATAACTATCCCTTCCGCAGTGGTAAGGTGAACTTCACGGTTACCGGACTGGCTTTCGGCATGAAATCAAAAGAGGTCTTTGAGGAAGGGTGGATATTGATTTCCATCCCTTATAACTGGATACCGGTTATCACGAAAAACCTGCGGGAAATGAAGTGGGTCCTTCCGTCATACACAGAGGGCAGAGAGAAGTTTTTAATAAGGGAAAAAACAAACATAGATGAATTAGCCCGGAAGATGGAAAATCCCTAGGCTCATACCGCCAATCTGACGGACGGCGTGCTTATCTAAGCCCAATTTTTTAAGTTATAATAGCCTCTGGCAATACGATAGCGGGAGATTTGCTGACCTCCCAGCCAGAGCTGCGTTATTTTAACGTCCCTCAGGCATTTTTCATACGGGTAATCTTCAGAGATAGCCATCGAGCCTAATAGCTCGGCGCCTTTATTGATTATCTCTACGGCAGTGTCCCCGGCAAAGACCCTGGTGGCAGTCGCTTTAGATATAAATTCCGGAGTCCACGGCGGGCCGTATATGTCAAGGTGGTCAAACATGTAACTCAGATTATAGATACTGGCCCTCATCATATCGATACCGATAGCCATATCGGCAATTATCCCGGCGACAATACTGTGCTGCCTGACCGGCTTAAATCCACCCATGCGGGTACCGGTGTAATCAAGCACTATCTCAAAAGCGCGTTCAGCAATTCCCAGAGCCATGGTTGCCGAGTGCCAGCCGGTCCCCGCAGATATGAAATGGTAAAAATGAGCATCCGTGCCGGGGCCGGCAAGGCGATATTCTTTGGGGACTCGTACGTTGTCGTAGTGCACCGAACTGTTAATCGATGTTTTAAACAGCATCTTTTTCTCCGGTTTTCCAAATGAAAGCCCCGGCGTATCTTTGGGAATGTATATCAGAGCAACACCGTCATCTCCCGCGCCGGTGTCCGTAGTACATATAGTCAAATAGCATTCCGCTATACCGCCATTAGTAGGCCAGGACTTGGTCCCATTTATTACATATTCATCCCCTTCTAGTTTAGCTGTAGTTTTAATGCCGGCGCCGGCTAATAGCGGGTTCTCAGAATCGGCACCTCCGGCTTCATCGGTCATGGAAAGGCAGGCATAGGCTAACTTCCCACTGCAGAAGGTCGGGATAAACCTGTCCATAACCGTCTTATTCCCGGCGACTACCGCCGGTTTGAGAATAAGACCCCAATTGATACCTACGGAGAGGCTGATACCACCATCACCTTTAGCCAGTTCTTCACAGATAATACCGAGGGCGGTAGTAGAGCCATCTCCCCCGCCGTATTCCGCGGGATATCCAGCCGCTTGAATCCCCATATCCACAAGTTTCTGATGGACTTCTTCCACAAATTTATAGTCTGTTTCCAGTCTTTTGGTATTGGGTAAAATTTCCTTCCTGGTAAAATCTCTTACCGCCTCACGAATCTGCCGGTCCTCATCGGTCAACAGGTGCTCTAAATTCACGATAAAACCTCCCCATGACTGTTTTTATCTACAGCGTTATATACGAAGCGATGGTTCCTGAGCTATTATTACTGTCTGGTGATATTTAATAAATTTCTTCACCCATGAGTGTCTGGATTTCCGGTTTTACCATGGTACGCCATTTAGCCGAGAAGTCCTGCATCGCCTTTGACGGCATAGCTTCCCGCATAAATTTATCCATGTCTTCGATGTGCATGATGCCCACGTACTTGTAGGGAATCTCACCCGCCATGGAGCCGGTGATTTTTACCATTTCAAACTTCTTGGCACCCGGCATGCTATCGAGCAGCGGGCCCTTTTCATTATTGACGTATTCCTTGTATTGCTCGTCGGTAACGTGGTCTGCCAGATTGTACATGATAATTTGCTTCGCCATTGTATATTCCTTTCTTTAAGCCCAATTTTTTAAGTCATAATAGCCCTGGGCGACCTTATAGCGGCATATCTGCTGTCCGCCCAGCCAGAGCTGGCATATTTTCACATCCCTCAGGCATTTTTCGTAAGGGAAGTCCTCGGAAATAGCCATCGAGCCCAGTAATTCGGCGCCTTTATTGATTA
>CAYVPT010000245.1:0-4104 GCA_964453865.1 uncultured Dehalococcoidaceae bacterium | reverse complement strand
ATATCCCTATCCACAAGCAAAATGAAAAGGGCAGCAACCCCCCAAAAAAGTAAAAAGGAAGAAGAAAACAAGCAGGAGGTCTAACTAATGGGCAGCAAAGGCAGAAAGAACGTCAAGAAACCCAAGCAGGACAAGGGTAAAAAGGGAAAGGGCAAGGACAAATAACTGCCTATCCGTATTATAATGACAGACGGGGAGTTTGAGGAGCGCAGCCCCTCATATCTAAAACCTCCCCCTCTCCTTCACCCTGCCTCAGAAGGAGAGGGGGACACAGGGGGTGAGGTTTACTTAAAACCCTAAAAATAAAAAGTTCTAAAATAATGGAGGAGGAGGAGTAAATATGAAGGAAATATTACTGGCTATTCAAATAGAAGCATTGCCGGAAGGCGGATTTCTAGCCACCAGTGATGAGTTACCCGGCCTCGTGGCGCAGGGGCGTACCGCTGCAGAAGCTATGGAAATTGCGCAGGATGTTGCCCGCAAGCTAATCCAGTCCTACGAAGAGCATGGCGACGAATTACCACCCCTATTGAAAAACGCCAAAACTCCAACCGGTAAAATTAGAATACCCGTGAGTATATCCTGATGGGAAGACTTGCCGGTTTCAGCGCCGATGAGGTAATACGTAAGCTGAGACGGGCTGGCTTTGTTTTCGACCGTCAGGCAAGAGGTAGCCACGAAATCTGGTGGAACTCTCAAACCCATGTCCGCACTACCGTACCTCACCATCCCGGAGACCTCCCTGAGGGAACAATGCGCGCTATTCTGCATCAGGCGAAACTCAGTATCGACGAATTTCTTAAACTCTAAAGGATATTATGGAAAATAAAATAGCGGAAGTAATCGAGGCCAGCACGGCGGAGTTCACCGCCCAGTGCTACGAGCTTTACGAACTGCCGCCCCTCGGCAGCCTAGTAAAGACCGGCGATATCTACGGCATCGTCTGCCACGCGGAGACCGCCGGAATGGAGCCGGGACGCAAGCCCATCGCCCGCGGCAGGGACGAAGCCTCGGAGGAAGCCGTCTACCGGTCCAGCCCCCAGTTAACCAAGCTCTTGAGGAGCGAGTTCACCGTGGCGGTGGCGGGCTATAAAGACGGGGATAAAATCTATCAATACCTTCCCCCGAAACCCGCCCGTATTCACGGCTTTGTGTACTTATGTCAAGCTGATGAAGTAAAAGAGTTCAGCAAGTCCTTCGGCTTTCTCAATATTCTGATTAACGCCCGCCTGCCTGTGCCCGTCGACGAGCTTGTCGCCGCCGCCCTCCGCCGGATAAGTCGGGCGCACGAAGACAGCCACGCTTTCTTGATAACCGCCGGCAGGGAGCTGGCTAACCTGCTCAGCAGCGACTTTATCCGGCTGAAGAGCATCCTAGGGAGGCTGACCCCTTGATACAAGACACAATGAAGGATTTACATTCTCAATGGAAAAAGGAGTATGAAGCCCCCTTCTCCGGCTGGGATTTTTCCCACCTGAAAGGCCGGTTGCTTGATGAAAGTCCTCCCTGGGATTACATTAAGATAGCCCGTCAACTGATGAAAAAATCCGAAGCCGCACTCGATATGGGGACCGGCGGCGGTGAAGTCCTTGCTTCACTGGCTCCCTACCCCAAGAACACAGTCGCTACAGAAAGCTGGGAACCCAATATCCCCATTGCCAAAGAAAAACTGGAGCCTATGGGCGTAAAGTTAGTCGGCGTCAGTGAGGAAGACAAAACACCCTTCAACGATGGGGAATTCGATACAGTTTTAAACCGGCACAGCAACTTTGAGCCTGCCGAGATATCCCGAATACTAAAACCGGGAGGCACTTTCCTGACCCAGCAGGTCGGCGGCAACAACCTCTGGGATTTAGCCGAGGAATTCGATGCTACCCTTACATGGAAGGAATTGACATTTAACTACTGGCAGCAAGAGATTAAGAAAACCGACCTGGTAATCCAGCAAGCCAAAGAGTGGTACGGTAAGATGGAGTTCACGGATGTAGGGGCAATTATTTATTTTATCAAGGCAATTCCATGGCAGGTACCGGGATTCGACATAGATAGAGATGTACATTACCTTGAGAAATTGCATCATAAGCTGGAGAATGGAGAGAGACTGGTCTATACACAGGTGCGCTTCCTGTTTCAAGCCGAAAAACCCTGTTGATATAGGAGTAGAATCGTGAATCAGGAAAATAGCCAAAAACTCGGCATCGTGACCACTGCCTCGCTGGAAAAAGGCGCCGACGTCCGCCTGGACAGTCCCGTCTCCGTTGAGGACATGGTGGTGGGGCGCTACGTCACCATCGAAGGGCAAAAACGGCGCTTCTTCGGCATGATAACCGATGTCAGCCTGGGCGTTACCGACGAACGACTCAAAATCTCCCCACCCGACGTCGCCGACCCCTTCATCAAAGAGGTTTTTACCGGCACCAGCACCTTCGGGACGATACATATCACCCCCATGCTCACCATCAGCGGGGATGCCGATTCAACGCTGGAAGGACCCCAGCCGGTCAAGACCATTCCCGCCCATTTCTCCACCGTTAACCTTGCCTCCGAAGGGGATATAGAGCTGGTCTTCGGCAAAGAAGACAAAGAACGCTTTTTCGTCGGCAACCCGCTGGACATGGAGACCAAGCTCTGCCTGAACCTGGAGGAGTTCGCCAAGCGTTCCAACGGTATCTTCGGCAAGAGCGGCACCGGCAAGACCTTCCTCACCCGTATCTTGCTTATCGGCATGCTGCAAAAGAGCCGGGCGGTCAACCTTATTTTCGATATGCACAACGAGTACGGCTGGAAAGGCACCCACGAAGGGGGTGCTTCCGTCAAAGCCCTGAAGCAGTTATTCCCGGACAGCGTGGCGGTATTTACCCTCGACGAAGAAAGCTCGCGGCGGCGCAAGGTGAGTACGGACTTCGTGGTGAAAATCGGACTCAACGAGATAACCCCCGAGGACATCGCCATTTTACGTTCGACGCTCAACCTGACCGACCTGGCTGTGGAAGCCGCCTATCAACTCCGGAAAAGTCTCGGGCGAGACTGGCTCCGGCAGGTGCTGACCCTCAGCGAGGAAGACCTGGAGGAACTCTTGAAAGGTGCCACCATCCACGAAAGCTCTTTCCAGAGCCTCAAGCGCGGTCTGAGCACTATCGGCCGCCTCGGCTTCGTCGTGCCGGAAACGAAGGACGAAGCCGTCAAGAATATCCTGGACTTTCTCCAGCAGGGACGTAATGTCGTCCTCGAATTCGGAAGATACCAGGAAATCAGCGCCTACCTGCTCGTGGCCAACCTGCTCTCCCGGCGTATCTATAACCGCTATCAGAGGCAGACGGAAGAAGCCACCGCCGCCAACAACGAAGCCATGAAGCCGCGACCCCTCGTGATTACCATCGAAGAGGCGCACAAGTTCCTCAATCCCGAGGTAGCGGATAAGACCATTTTCGGCACTATCGCCCGCGAAATGCGTAAGTACAACGTCAGCCTGCTGGTCATCGACCAGCGTCCCAGCGGCATCAGCGAAGAAGTGATGTCCCAGATGGGCACCAAGATAACCTGCCTCCTCGATAACGAGCGGGACATCGACAGCGTCCTGGCGGGTGTTTCCGGCAAGAACGAGTTAAAATCGGTACTATCACGCCTGGCGCCGAAACAGCAGGCGCTTATCTTCGGCCACGCCGTGCCCATGCCGGTGGCTTTCCAGCCCCGCGAGTACGGCTCGGCGCAATCGTACAAGGACTTCACCGCCGCCGCCCCCTCCCTCAACACCGGGGAAAAAATCGAAGAGCTCTGGGAATAATAATGAACGCAGTCAATAAGAAGGAAGTCGGCCTGGCTTTGAGCGGTGGGGCAGCCCGCGGTCTGGCGCACATCGGCGTACTGCGGGTACTCCGTGAAGAGGGCATACCCATCGATATGATTGCCGGCACCAGCGCCGGCGCCGTCATGGGCGCGGTATATGCCTCCGGACAGGACATCAACAAGATGGTGGAACACGCCATCGACGCCGACTGGAAAAGGATGGCGCCCCTCATCGACCCATCTTTCCCGAAGACCGGTTTTATCAAGGGCAGGAAAATCACCGGGCTGCTGTCTACCTATGTCGGCGGCAATATTAAA
>CAYVPT010000244.1:0-4115 GCA_964453865.1 uncultured Dehalococcoidaceae bacterium | reverse complement strand
TGAAGAAAATGTAATATTATCGATAGTGGCGGAACCGGTATTAGTTACCGCAATGGAGAAGATATTATCCCGGCCGGCTTTGGCTTTAGTATTATATCTTTGATTTACGGGAGTGGCATTGAGCTGGTATTTGGCGATAATTTTCGCCGTGAGGTCTATCTTGCCGACTACATCTTCATTAACTGCCTTGAAGGTAATCTTATATTCACCGGGTTCCGGCAGCGGCCAGGTTGGAGGTGTAGCCGTAATTTTAACGTTTTTCGTCGTTGTGGTATAAGACGGTTCTATACTCATTGAGGATATTCTCATAGTATCATACTGCGGCGTAACGTAGGCATCCCAGCCGGGAGGCGCGGTGACACTCAGGTCGAAGATACGTTCGTTAAACCCCCTGTATTTAAGCTCGACATTGAACACGAAATTTTGTGTCGCGTTAGCCTCAATGTTGGGGAACTCCGTGGTTGCCGTAAGCGTGTCCGGGGGCAGTTCCGGTTCTTCCGGCTCAGGCTCGGAAATAACCGTAGGGGGCGGCGGGGTGGTATTATCCGTAGGTGGAGTGGTATTATCCGTAACCGGAGTGGTGTTATTCGTAGCCGGCGGCCCCTCATCCTGGGCCAGAGCCAGCCCCGGCAGGAGTAAAGCCAGTAACACCATTGTCAGAACTGTGAAAAAGGAGAGAGTTTTCAGCATCTTCATCGCTTGGTCACCTCACAGTAACTAATTAAATAGCCTGTCATTTATCACGAAAAAAAATTATAACAAAACAGGTTTATTAATTCAAGACAATCATAAACCATCACGTCAAACCGCTATCCTGTCTTACGAAGCCAGAAGCTCCTTTACCTTAGCGGAAAAGGCGGGAAGCACCTTTTTCCAGTCGCCGACCACACCGAAGCGAGCGTAGCGGAATATATTGGCTTCTTTATCCTTATTAATAGCGATAATCGTTTTGGCGCCGGAACAGCCGCTCATGTGCTGACTCGAGCCGGATATCGCCACGGCAATATAGAGCTCCGGGGCGATTATCTTGCCGGTAAGCCCTACCTGCACGGTATCCGCTATCCAGTCGTTGTCACAGGGAGGCCGGCTGGCGCCTACCGCACCCTTGAACAGTTTCGCCAGTTCTTCAAGTTGCTTGAAGCCTTCGGGACTTCCGATGCCCCGCCCCCCGGCTACTACCGTTCCAGCATCCTCTATTTTTATCCCGGCCACCTCTTCCTCTACCCTGTCCAGAATCTTCGTTCTGATAACGGAAGCTTCCAGACCGGCCGCAATATTAATCACCTCGCCTTTTCTGGAGGAATCCGGTTCGAGGGCGGTCATAGCTTTGGTGCGTATGGTAACCATTTGAGGGTCGGTCTCGCTGACAAAGACCGCCAGGGCATTGCCGCCGTAGACGGGCTTTGTTTGCAGCAGCCGCTTCGATTCCGGGTCGATAGCCAGTTCGACGCAGTCCATCGTCACGGCCGTCCCGAGCCGGAAAGCCAGCCTCGGTGCCAAGTCACGCCCGGTATCGGTCTGTCCGATAATCAAAACCGAGGGTTTAACCTGGCTGACAACTTTCTCCATGGCACTGACATAAGCATCCGTCTGGAAGTCCTTGAGTAACGGATCATCAGCCACATAAACAGTGTCGGCACCACCGGCGATAGCCTGCTGCGCCATGTCGCCGATACCGCTGCCGACCAGCACCGCCGATAGCGGCTGGCCAAGGTCATCCGCCAGCTTTCTACCGGCGCCCAGTCCCTCTAAAGCAATCGGTAAGAGTGTATCACCTTTATATTCAACGAAAACAGTTACACCCTGATATTCGGCCATCTTTAGTTCTCCTTCATCATAGTCTAGATTTATTAAAAACTTATTAATATATTATAAAATTTTGGCTTCCCTGAGCTTTTGAGCCAGGTTGGCCGCCGCCTCTTCCTGGGTGTCCCCCTCGGTGAATTCACATTTACCTTCGTGAACAGGCTGATAGAGACGGTTCAACTTTGCCCTTTGCCCTCCAGCCCCGAGTTCCGATGCATCAATACTCATATCAGCCGGTTTCCAGACAACCGGCTCGTTCTTTTTAGCCGCCATGATACCCTTAATGGTCGGATAACGCGGCTCCCCGATTTCATTACTCACAGTTAGCACCGCCGGAAGCGGCACCTCAAGAATATCATAACCGGCCGAGGTTACCCTCTCCACCTTTAACCTGCCGTCGGCGGCATCTATCTTGCGTGCCAGCGTAATACAGGGCAGCCCCAGTATCTCGGCAATGCCGGAGCCGGTCTGACCGGCGTTGGTGTCCGAGGCTTCACGGCCGCACAGGATAAGGTCATACTCCCCGACTTTTTTGATAGCCGCCGCCAGTGCAACCGCCGTTGACCGGCTATCACCACCGATAAACGCCTCGTCCTCAAGTAAAATGAGCTGGTCAGCACCCATTGCCAGAGGCTTCTTCACCACCTCGCGGAGCAGGTTTATTCCCAGGCTTATTACAGTGATTTTTCCGCCGGTAGCTTCTTTTATTTTCAACGACGCTTCGACCGCATACTCGCCGTACGGGTCGATTACCGGCGGGGCGCCATGCATCTCCGCTTTGTTATTGGCGGCATCAATTTTAAAGCTACTCGGCGGCGCTTCGGGGTCAATGACCTGTTTGACACAAACGATTATATTCATCTGAAAGTGGACCCTTTCTAGCATTTATTTGAACATGCGCATGGGGATTTTCCGTATAATTTTGCATCATATTGACGACTATGTCAAACGCAGCCTGACCACCCGCTCGATACCGGCCAGGTCCCGGTGGATATCAATCGAACCCGCGTGAAATACCTCACGCAGGATTTCGGTTACATACTCAGCCTGCCCCTCCCCTATCTCCAGCAGCAGGCTCCCCGCTTTATCCAACTTTTCACCTGCCTGATGGCACATGACCCTGATAATATCCAGCCCGTCTTTCCCGCCGTTCAGTGCCAGCATCGGCTCGTAACTCACCGGGCCGGTCCGGGGTATATCCGCTTCCCTGATATACGGCAAGTTGGCAACTATCAGGTCGACAGGTTTCTTAAGGGGTTCCAGCAGGTTGCCCTGGAGTAGAACAACCCTTCCTTCTATGCCATGCCGGCGGCAGTTGGTCCGGGCGACCTGCAGTGTCGCTGGCGAGACGTCGGTGGCGTAGACTATTGCCCCGGGAAGGTTTACCGCCAGGCTGATGGCGATAGCCCCGCAGCCGGTACCGATATCGGCGATGGTGGCTATAGTACGGTCTCGGGCCAGTTCCAGGGCTTTTTCCACCAGCAGTTCGCTTTCCGGCCGGGGAATCAGCACATCGCTACCGACGTTAAAATCGAGTCCGAAGAATTCGCGGTGCCCGGTGATATAAGCCGAGGGTTCGCCGTGCCGGCGGCGTTCCAGCAGTTGATTGAGGGACTTCTCCTGCCCCGGACTTAAATCAATGTCGAGGTCGGCATAAAGCTGCGCGCGGCTAATCCCCAGCACATGTCTCAGAATGATCTCGCCCTCCAGGGAAGCGTCCTCAATATTGTCATCCGCCAGAGTATTCCGGACTCTGGCTAACGCCTGTCGGCAGTTCACACCGCCTGCCCTTCCAGTTGTCTGGCCTGCTCCGCAGTGGTCAGGTTATCAATCAGTTCATCGAGTTCTCCATCCATGAAGCGGGGCAGGTTGTGAAGGTTTTGATTTATACGGTGGTCGGTAATGCGGTCCTGGGGATAGTTATAGGTCCGGATTTTCTCGACGCGCTCGCCCGTGCCTACCTGCGACCGCCGGTCCGAGGTTATCTTTTCTTCCTGTTTACTTCGCTTCATATCGAGGAGACGGGTACGCAGGACGGAAAGGGCTTTTACCTTGTTCTGGAGCTGGGAGCGCTCGTCCTGACAGACGACGACCATGCCCGTGGGAACATGGGTCATGCGTATGGCCGTAGCCACTTTATTGACGTTCTGGCCCCCGGCGCCGCCGCTGTGAAAAACGTCTATCTTGAGGTCATCGGGGTTCACCTCTATATCCACTTCCTCCGCCTTGGGCAGGACGGCCACCGTAGCCGTGGAGGTATGGATTCTGCCGGAAGCCTCGGTAACCGGCACGCGCTGTACCCGGTGAAC
>CAYVPT010000243.1:0-4176 GCA_964453865.1 uncultured Dehalococcoidaceae bacterium | reverse complement strand
CAGGACCAGTACGACTAAACTCGCCAGAAAAGGATTGAATATGTTAGTGGTAAGCTTGGCCAGTGTTTCTTTCATGTTTCTTCAAAATGATATACTAAATATAGCTTAATTAATCCCGCTCTGGCAAAAAGGGGGATTGATAATGGTAACTGTCGTTAATGATGTTGTAATCCGCATCGAGAAATTGACTTTAGGACCCTATGAAACGAATGCCTATATCGTCATCTGCCGCAAGACCGGAGAAAGCCTGGTGGTGGACGCCCCGGCGGGTGCTTCGGAAATTATCGACGGACTGGAAGGAACTCAGCCCCGTTATATCCTGCTCACCCATGACCATTACGACCATACCGGTGTTCTGGACTCATTACGTTCCGAACTGAAAGTGCCGCTGGCTACCCACGCTGAAAGCTCCCGCCAGCTAAAGACACCCCCGGAAATTCTGCTGAACGACGGTGACAGTCTCGCACTGGGGAAACTCAAGATAGACGTGCTGCATACACCGGGACATACGCCGGGCGGCCTCTGCTTCAAGCTCGGTAAATACCTTCTCGCCGGCGATACCGTATTTCCCGGCGGCCCCGGCCATACGGAAAGCCCCTCGGATTTCAACCAGATACTGGACTCGATTACGAAAAATATCTATACGTTACCGGATGATACCCTGATTCTACCCGGCCACGGCGACAGTATTACGGTCAAGAAATCCCGGGAAGAATACGCCGTCTTTGCCTCCCGCCCCCACCACGATAACATCTGCGGGGATGTCCTCTGGCTGTCCACCTAGTAACGCATTTCGAGGCGATAGAAAGCCTCGGCAAACTCGAATTTCTCGCCTTTGGCATTCATCCGGGCCCAATCTTTCATTCTGGCTTTCATTTCCGGGGGAATATCCCCCACCTGACTCTGATGACAGGCCAGAGCAGCCATCTTGATATCCAGAGTATCCGTAATATCCAGTCGGTAATTGGGTTCTTCCGCGCCCCAGAACCACATCTCCCTGACCTTGTGGGGTTCCAGCCCTTCATCCAGCAGTTCCGGATAGGAAAGATGGTCGCGGGAATACGGGAAAACAGCGTCCAGCGTTACTATTCCCGCCACGCGGTGGTCACGGTGCCACATGTATTTACGGTAAGGGTCGGCCGTAGCTACGGCAAAAGGCTTGAAGCGCCGTATTGCCCGTACCAGGTTTCTGCGGAAATCATGTCTGTCTTCGAGGCCCTGGTCGGGGTATCCCAGAAAAACGACTTCTTTAACGCCCAGCAGCTTGGCGGCTGTCAGCTGCTCATTCTCCCGGATTTCGGCCAGCTTCTCCGGTTTCATATTCCTATCGCTGGTGCCCTTATCGCCGTTGGTGCAGACAACATAGACGACCTGTTTCCCCTCTTTAGTCAGTCTGGCTACGGTTCCCGCCACACCGAACTCGGCATCATCGGGATGCGGCGTGACTACCATCAAATAAACTTCATCGCTCATAGTTACACGAAACTCCTTGATTAAGGCTGCGGCATTATTATTTTATAACATTACATATGCCGGTACAATCTGACGGATACAGATTCATGCCCGGGATAATTAATATGAACTACCCGCCTGAAGTGACTGAGTAATGTAAATCAGGCTACCGTGGTCATTTGCTCATCAAGCACCGGCCGCATTTCAGTAAGAACCTTTTCGGCTATAGAAGGCCAGTTGAACCGACTCACCGATGCCCTGATAGCCAGGGTGGACTCCCGGTCACGGTCGGGCATTGAAAGCAGTCCGGCAATAGCATCGGCGATTCTCTCCGGTGAGTTATCCACTACCACGTATCCCGTTTCTCCCTGCCGGATGATGTTCTTCATATCGCCCACATCCGTAGCCACCACCGGCGTACCGCAGGCCAGCGACTCCAGGGCTACCAGGCCGAAGCTTTCGTAGTAAGACGGCACGATACAGACATCGGCGGCGCTGTAATAATAAGGCAGCCGGTCATGTTCTATCAGCCCCTGAAATTCCACCGAGTCCTGCATTTTCAGTTCAACGGACAGCTTTTTCAATTTATCTATTTCCGTTAGACAGTTCTTGTCGCCGCCTATGATTAATAGTTTCAGGCTTTCCCGGGATGGCAGATAAGGCAGCGCTTTAATAAGCTGGTCAATACCCTTCATCGGGTCAATCCTGCCGACATACAGAAGTATCTTTTCACCGTTTAGTCCGAGCTCTTGCCTGGCGATGAACCTGTCGACGGGTCGAAATAGTCCCATATTAACCCCGCAGGGAGCGATGCCGATTTTCTCTGGCGCAGCGTTATAACGCCGGGCCAGCTCTTCTTTTTCCCGGTCCGTGGCGACGATAATCCGCTGGCAATCATCCACCGATGCCTTTTCGGTAACGATGCGCAGGTCGGACGCACTCTCCCCGATACCGGTGGCATTTTTTAGCTCGCCGAGGGTATGAAACATAATAACGTGAGGCACCTGCCACCACCGCTGTAAATACCTCCCCACCCACCCGGAAAGCCAGTAATGGCTGAAAATCAAGTCATAATGAAGGTCATGATTCTTACGGTAATTCTCCAGATTACAGGCGAACTCCGGCAGGAAACAGTAAACCGCCAGCTTGTGTATTTTCTCCGCCTCCCCCGCCTTGAGATGGATAAGCCGCGCCTGCTGTCCCAGTTCGACGACAACCGAGTCATCGGGATCGTGTACGCGCGTATAGACGTCCACATGATGCCCCTGATTGCCCAGTTCTTGTGCCAGTTCGCGGATATAAACGCTCATACCGCCGGTATCCATGGCCCCCAGGTCGCCGACCGGGCAACTGTGAGCGCTGAGCATGGCAATCCTGAGTTTGTTCTGTACCATCGGCTTATCTCTATCCTTACTATCTATTTTATCGTTATTTGACACCGAAATAAAGGCACTTCTTTTCCACCCAGGTGGTGTTTATAGACCTCGGCGCCTTTAAGAAAATCGAACCTCTTTTTACCCTGCTTTATGCTGTCCTGAATCGCCAGGACTTTACTGAGCAGCCCGGCGCTCAACGCGGTATATTCCGGGTCGTAGCCGCTGTTATAAAGGTATATACAGTCATTGTAATCAAAGTACATAATCTCGGCAAGTGGCTGCGTGTCCAGCTTTAGAACGCCCAGTCTCAATAGACCTGTTTTTGACAAGATATCCGCCAGTGACAGGAAAAACGACTTCATTTTATCGGTCATGAAAGCAGCTTTATCCTGCCGGCTTTCCACGAACATCCTGAAAAAAGTCTCCATGATACCCGGTAAAGCCGCTCCTTCCCCGATAAAGCCGTACGCCACCTCACCTTCCTCGGAAAGCCTCCTCAGCTTACGCCTTACCTCATGCCGCTGTTTGGTGGTCAGCACAGCGAGATATTCGTCCCAGGTCGGCGGTAAGTCCATCTCCAAGGAAACATCCTCCATGTCTTTCACAACCCGGCAGCCACGGCTCTCGGCCAGGGGGACCAGACTGGTAACTACGGTAGAATCGGGGCGGACATGCGCTAAATCCAGTTGCCTGATACCGCTCTTCTTCAGGTCATCCAGAACCAGGTTGAAAAAATCCTCTTCAAGTCCGGGCGTTACCACGAAATCAAGATAATCGCAGACATCGGTATCACCGATTAGTAAAGCGGTATTGTCCTTCAACATCAGCGGGGCGATACCGATGACTTTATCCCCGTCCCGGACCGTACGTACCCGGATTTCCGCCCCCTCTCCGAACGCCTGCCACCATACCTGCATCCATTCCGGTAAAACAAATACGGAGGACCAGTTAAGCTTTTGTCCGGCATCGGCCCGGTACGATTCCAGGGCTGCCAGACTATCCTCGATAATGGAGTAGCTCATCTGTATATGTTTTAGTTTAACACGTAACTATGGGGCAGATAAAATGACTATTATCACATGATTGATTATTCGCCCGGAATCTTTGACAAAACATCCCCGCTGCATTAATCTGTGTACGAACCGGGTATCCCATATAAAAATATATAGCGAAAGGATGATAAGATGGCAAAGCGAATTATTCTCTACAATCTGGCACCACACATGACCGAAGAAGCATTTAAGGACTATGTTACCAGCGATAAGGGCCCCCTGATTGATAGCCTCCCGTCCGTCAAAAAATACGAGCTGGTTAAAATAACCGGCGCCATGCAGGGAAATATCCCCTA
>CAYVPT010000242.1:0-4191 GCA_964453865.1 uncultured Dehalococcoidaceae bacterium | reverse complement strand
TTCTCTATCATGCTGGTGGAGCGGTTCGCCGCCTATCACCGACAGAGCTACGGCGGCTGCAAACCCGGCATTGCCGATGTCCTCATCGGCGCCACCGCTTCCATGGCCGATTATAACGGGGTACGACGGGCGGCCCACATCAGGGAGAAAATCGGGGAGATGATTCACCTCTCCGAGACGATACACGCCTGCGGGCTGGCCTGCGCCCACCAGGGCTGGAAGACCAAAGCGGGCAACTACCAGTCGGATATACTCCTGTCTAATGTCTGCAAGCACAACACCACCCGTTTCCCCTACGAGATTACCCGTCTCGCCGAAGATATCGCCGGCGGCATCCTGGTAACAACGCCTTCCGAGAAGGACTTCAGACACCCCGAGATAGGCAAATATATCGATAAATATCTAAAAGGCGACCCCGCCTACTCCACCGAGGACCGCTACCGGATGTTGTCGCTTATCCACGCCATGTGCTTCGGCGTGGTGGCCCCCAGCTATCATACCGAGTCCATGCACGGCGCCGGCTCACCGCAGGCGCAGAAAATCATGATTGAGCGTGAGACAGACATGGAGGCCAAGCAGCGCTTCGCCCGCAGTATCGCAGGCATAGACCAGCGGGAAGACCCGTTCAGATAAACCGGGGAAAGGAGGCGAATTCACATGTCCTACTTTCTAAGCCCGAAAAAAATCCTGTTCGGCAGGAACATGCTCAAGAGGCTGGGCGGCGAGCTTGAAGGTCGCGGCAACAAAGCCGTCCTCATTACCGATAAAAACATGGTCAAGCTCAGCGGGGAACTCGTCGAGGCGGTCAAGGCCGCCGGTTATGAGGTTAAAACCTGGGACGACGCCGAGCCGGAGCCTTCGACCAGGGGTGCCATCGAGGCCGGCAAGGTGCTCCAGAGCTTTGCCCCTCAGCTCGTCATTGCCTTCGGCGGCGGCTCGGTCATGGATACGGCCAAGGCGGCCTGGGTGCTCTACGAGAACCCGGAAATTGCCGCCGACGCCATTCTCACCGTCAATGTCAGGACCAAACTGAACGCAAAAAAGAAAGCCAGGTTCATGACTGTCCCCACCACCAGCGGTACCGGCTCGGACGTTACCTGGGCTATCGTGCTCACGGACACGGCCGACCACCGCAAGATAGGCTTCGCCAACACGGAAATCGTGCCCGATATTACCTTGCTCATCCCGGAATTTACCGCCGGTATGCCCAAGGCGTTAACCGCCAGTACCGGACTGGACGTGCTGGGGCACGCCCTTGACGGATATACCGCCCGGCAGCAGACAGATTTCAGCGACGGACTCTGCCTGCAGACTATGAAGCTGGCTTTCGAGTGGCTTCCCAAAGCCTGCGCCGATGGCAATGATATGGTTGCCCGGGAGAAAATGCAGAACGCCGCCACTATTGCCGGACTGGGATTCGGCAACAGCAATACGTCGCTCTGTCATGCCCTGGGTCACACCCTCGGGGCTACTTTTAACATTCCTCACGGGAGGTCGATAGGTATCGCCCTGCCCTATTCGCTGGAATATATCGCGGCGAACCCTCCGCTTGAAGGCTCTCCCGACCCCGTGGAGAGGCTCAGCACTGCCGCCAGATTCGTCGGGATTAAAGAGGAATCTGACCATGAAGCTATCAAGAAACTGATTCAGAAATTGAGAGATTTATCGAAGTCCACCGGCGAGCCGCTGAGCCTGAAGGAAGCCGGTATTACCGAGAAACAGATGAACGATAACCTGGATAAACTCGTGGAACTCGGTGCAAAAGATGTCAATATGTACTCGTCTCCCTGCGAGTGCCAGGGCGAAAAGCTCCGCCAGCTTTTCCTGGATGTATGGGCAGGGACGGTATAGAAAAAAGTCAGTCATTGCGAGCCCTCACGCTACGCTCAGGATAAACTCCGCGAAGCAATTCGCTACTCGTGACAACGGACTGCTTTGGCACTTCGTGCCTCGCAATGACATTGGGATTTTAGATACTGGGGTAATTAGGGAGTAACGTATATGCCAGTTTGCCAGTTTAATAACATCAACATAAATTATAAAGAATTCGGCCAGGGATTCCCACTGGTCTTAATTCATCCTCTCTCCGCCAGTATAGAGTACTGGGCGCCACAGATTGAAAAGTTTTCCCCAAGGTTCCGTGTTATAGCTTATGATGTCCGCGGCCACGGCTTATCCACAGCGCCGGTCGGCGAGGAGAACTATACCCTGGATATCCTCGCCGAAGACCTGCACCACCTGCTGGAGTACCTGAAGGTTGATAAAGCCTATGTCGGCGGTCTTTCACTGGGCGGCGCCGTCGCCCTGGGCTATGCCGGCCGTCACCCCGAGACAGTTAAAGCTCTCCTTGTCTTTGACATTCACGGCGGTTTCTCCCCACCCACCGACCCCACCGCTAAAGCCGCCATGGCCGAGGGACGTAAAAAGGGTGAAAATTACGCCCGAGAGAGAGGCATGGCCGATTTCGCCCGACGGCAGATTGCCAGCGGTACCGCTTTCCCTCCCGTACCCGACGACCCCGCCCTTCAGGAGCAATACGTCGAAAGGTTTGCCAGGTTCACCCTTAACGGCTATATCGGCGTGGGTCGGGCTTCGCCATGGGAAGAAGAATGGCAGCGTGAAGTAGCCGATAAAGTCAGTGTGCCCACCCTGATAACCGTTGGCACCGACGATTTGCCGATGGTCGTGTCCGGTACCGCCGAACTGCACCAGCACATCAAGGGCTCGCGTTACGTAAGAATTAAAGGCTCGGTCCATGAAACATCGCGGTGGCGTCCCGATGCCTTCAACCGGGCTGTCGGAGATTTTCTGGAAACGGTGGAAGCCGGTAAACCGGTAGCCGGAGAAATCACAATAGACTAATAAACCGGCGATTTGTTATTATATGAAAACGATGCGTAAGGTGATGCATATATAGCACAGGAGAGATTATTAAATAGCGGAGGGAAAATGGCGAACAAGAAAGATGGTCCTACAAAAGCAACCATAGAAAAGAGTGTCTGTAAAGGGCTCGGTTTTTGCTCGATATCGGGGGATGCGAATTCCTCCGTCGTCGATGTTAAAGATGGGAAAATCGTTAGGATAAGACCGCTGCACTACGACTGGAAGTATAAGCCGGAAGAATTCAAGCCGTGGAAAATGGAAGCGCGCGGTCAGGTCTTCGAGCCGAGTATGAAATCGTTAATAGGGCCATTCAGCCTGGCATATAAAAAGCGGGCGATGTCTCCCAACCGGATTCTGTATCCGATGAAAAGGGTAGATTGGGACCCCAATGGAGAAAGAAATACCCAGAACCGGGGCAAAAGCGGCTATGTCAGGATTTCCTGGGATGAAGCCCTGGATATAATCGCCAGCGAGCTCAAGAGGGTTATTAAGAAGTATGGTCCTACTACTGTAATGGCTCAGGCGGACGGCCACGGCGAGACAAAGACCGTCCACGCCGCCCACGGCTGTCAGAGGCCGCTTCTCGACCTTCTCGGGGGTCATACCATACAGATGAGGAATCCGGACAGCTGGGAGGGCTGGTACTGGGGTGCCAAGCATGTCTGGGGATGTGAACCTCTGGGCCAGCAGTATCCTTTAACCAATGTCATCCCGGATATCGCGGACCACTCCGAGCTTTTACTGCACTGGGGCTGTGATTTAGAAACCACGACCTGGGGCTGGCAGGGTCAGCTGCCGAGTCGGCTGAGCTACTGGTTCACCGAACTGGGCATTCATCAGGTATTTATCTCCCCCGACCTTAATTATGCGGGTGCAGTCCATGCCGATAAATGGATACCCATCCTCCCCAATACCGACGCTGCCATGCGGCTGGCCATCGCCTGGGTCTGGCTTACCGAAGACACTTATGATAAAGAGTATATTAAGACACATGCCTTCGGATTTGATAAGTTCGCAGATTATGTCCTGGGTAAGGAAGACGGCGTCGCCAAGACGCCCAAGTGGGCTGAGGAAAAATGCGGTGTCCCCTCCCGGATTACCAAGGCATTTGCCCGGGAATGGGCAGCCAAGAAGACGTCCATCGCCCATGGTAACGGCGGTTCTTCCATCCGGGGCCCTTACTCCACCGAGCCCGCCAGGATTGAGGTCTGCCTGCTGGGTATGCAGGGACTGGGCAAACCCGGCTCCCACTATATCAAGATGATTGAATGGGGACTGTTCTTCGATAAGGGATGGATGCCCATGCCT
>CAYVPT010000241.1:0-4221 GCA_964453865.1 uncultured Dehalococcoidaceae bacterium | reverse complement strand
TTTTGAACTCGACCCGATAGCTTCGATTATAGCTTCCATAACGGCTCTTGTCGTCGCTGTCTTCGTTTATAAAATAAGAGGTTATTTCTTTGATTTTATGAGCCGGGCGTTCCAGGGTTCAAGCTATAATTACCGCCGGCGGCTCACCGAATTCACCGGGAAAATACACAACGTCTTCAGTTTAAAAGAACAGGGGGGTGAATTACTGACCTTACTCAATAAAGCCATCAATATCAAACAGGCATGCCTGCTCTTCCCGGAAACCGGCAGCGAGGATTTTCAGGCACAGTTCGTTGAGCCTGATGACAAAGAATGCCGCCTGACCAATCTTAGACTGAGGGCGGGTAATCCCATCATCAAATATCTGGAAAGAGAACAAAGGCCATTATCCAGGGAGAATCTGGCTATCCTTCCTGCTTTTCTGGGTCTCTGGCCACAGGAGAAAGAAGAGATAGAGTCCAAAGAGATAGCCCTGTTCGTACCATTGATAAGTCGTGACCATTTGATAGCCATCCTGGTGCTGGGGAACAAGCAAACGGGCAGATATTCGCTGGAGGACTTTAATGTCATCGAGGATGTTACCGACCGCGTTGCCGTGAGTCTGGAGAAGGAATACCTCAGTGAACAGCTCCGAGAACGTGAAGAAGAGTTATCGGTAATCAACAGTTCCAGTGTCATTTTATCTTCGAGCCTGGATATTCAGGAAATATTCGGCAGCTTTATCGAAGAATTGAAAAAGGTGGTTGATGTCAGCTGGGCGACGATTGTTCTTATTGAAGAAAATGATTATTGTTGTATGGCATTGTCCGCACCGGAGGGTTCCTCCTACCAGGTAGGTGAAAGAGTCCCGATAGAAGGAACCGGTACGGGATGGGTGGTCACTCAAAAGAAATTATTTATCGAATACGACCTTTCCAAGGAGAGGTATTTTAACACCGGTGAGCAGTTTTATAAACTCGGATTACGAACCATGGTTTACCTTCCGTTACTCGCCAAAGGCAGGGTTATCGGCAGTTTCATCGTAGCCAGCAAGATGCCGAATGCTTACAACCAGCGGCATATCAAGCTTCTGGAACAGCTTGCCTCTCAAATTGCCATGCCGCTGGAGAACTCCCAGCTCTATGCAAAGGCTGAAAAGAAGGCTCGCGTTGACGAACTAACCAGCCTGCGTAATCGGCGTTCTCTTGATGAGATAATTGACAGCGAAATCAGCCGCCACTCCCGGTACGGCGGTGTCTTTACACTGGCTATTCTCGACCTCGACTCCTTTAAATCGTATAATGATCATTACGGGCACCTTTCCGGTGACAGGCTTTTAAGGGAAGTGGGTCAAATTATTAAAAGCGTTATCAGGAATGCCGATCATGCTTTTAGATACGGTGGTGATGAATTCGCTATTCTGCTTCCGCAAACCAGTATTGATGACGCTCTTCAGGTAATTGAGCGAGTTCGGGAAAAAATTGCCGTGGAGTTAGATTCCGGTGATATCCACGTTACTACCAGTATCGGCCTGGCGAGCTGGCCGGATGATGGTATCAGCCATACCGATATTATCGCGGCTGCCGATGTGACGCTCTACCGTGCCAAGCGGAGCGGTGGCAACCGGAGTTACTGTGCTTCGGGAGCCAGTGCATCCGCCATGGAGGCAGAATCTACCGAAGGCGTCAAAGACGGTGCGGATGATAAAATCATGGGCATTATCAATGCATTCTCAGAGACGGCTAATTCCAAGAATGTTTACACGAGTGACCACTCCAAGAAAGTCGCCGAGTATGCTCTGGCTCTCGGAAAATCACTTAAACTTAAAAAAGACGAAATATCCCAATTGGAAATCTGCGCTTTATTGCATGATATCGGAAAGATAAGCATTAGCGATACCATACTGGAAAAGACAGATGAATATACTGACGAGGATTTAGAGGTATTAAAAAGCCACTCGCAGATAGGAGCTGATATCGCCAGCCGGATACCACAGATGGAAGCGTGTGCCGATAGTATTTTACATCACCATGAATGGTATGATGGAAGTGGTTATCCCGATGGCTTGAGTGGTGAGGATATACCGCTGGAATCACGTATAATAGCCATAGCTGATGCTTTTGTAAATATGACTTGCGAGAGACCCGAATCTGACAAATTGTCTATTGAGCAAGCAGTTGGAGAATTAAAACGACATTCCGGTACCCGGTTTGACCGTAGTCTGGTTGAGCGGTTTATTTCAACATTAGAAAGGAGCACCTCGGGTGCAAGAAAAAAGGCGAGGAGGTAAACTCAGTTCGGGTCATTCGCCGTAAGACCGGGCTGAATACACGACCATGAACAACAACATAAGTCTAAACAACTACAAGAGTAAAATACAGGTATTCGTAATCAGTCAGCAATCACTTTATCTGCAGGCTATCGAACAGACATTTATTGATACTGAGGACATCGTTATTATCGGTAGTACCGATGTAAATAGTGACGTACTTAAAGCTATTGATAACCTTCCTCCGGACGTCGCCTTGCTTGATCTTGACGGATCGTCGGAGGGTGCTCTGGACCTGGCCCGTAAACTAAAGCAGCGCTCACCCAATATCGGCGTGGTTATGCTTACCTCCAACCCCGATGACAGTCAGCTGTTTCTGGTGCTTAAAGCCCAGGCTGTAGCCTATTTCAGCAAGGAAATTACCGGAGAGCAGCTTGTGGAAGTCGTCCGGCGAGTTGCCAGGGGTGAACATCCCATTAATGAAAGCCTGACCACGCGTCCCAAGGTGGCCGAGCACGTGCTGCAGCAGTTCCAGGAGCTGACCTCGAAGAGTGAGGCCGAAGCTTTTATATCGCCACTTACCCCGAGGGAGATAGAAATTCTGCAGTATATTGCCCAGGGCTTCCTTAATAAACAGATTGCCGCCGAACTTGGTATCAGCGAGCAGACCATTAAAAACCATGTTACCTCGATACTGCGAAAACTGAACGCCAATGCCCGCACCGAAGCCGTGGTGGTAGCTATCAAACAGGGACTAATCAAGATAACCTGAAGAATAATTGAAAATCACGGCATTGAAGCCCCCGGCGGATGTTTGCGCGCGGGGGCTTTTCTTTTTGAGTTCATTGCTGGTGCTGTGCCATAATTAATCAATGTCCGGTATCGATTTTCCGTCCCTGCTTATCATTGCCATCAGTCTATCTGCGGACTGCTTTGCCGTAGCTTTGAGCAGCAGTATTTCCCAGAAAAATTTTACGCTTCTCCAGTTCTTTCGTTTGGCTTTGCTATTCGGTTTCTTTCAAGCGATGATGACTCTCCTGGGCTGGCTGGCGGGGAGAACTATCGTCGACCTGATATCGGCGTATGACCACTGGGTAGCCTTCGGACTGCTACTGATTATAGGCGCGCGGATGATATGGCAGTCTTTCCGTGGTGGTGAGGAAGGCGGGGCCGGGAGAAATATGTCCAGCTGGCTCGTACTTATCGTCCTGTCTGTAGCTACCAGCATCGATGCCCTAGCGGTAGGGTTGAGTTTTGCCTTTCTTGAGGTCAATATCACTTTGGCTGTCATTACGATTGGTATTACCGCCTTCGTGATTACCGTTATAGGTTCTTTAGCGGGAAAGAGGGTGGGCGCACTGGTGGGGGAGCGAGCGGAAACAATCGGCGGAATTATTCTAATCATTATCGGGGTGAGGATATTGCTGGAACACCTTTTATAATATAGGTGCTATTTGCACATGGTTGATTTTACATGCTCACCCTCTTTATCCCCCTCTCGAACAGGTTTATTAAAAATACTCGATTTTCATTATATTCAAGAGGGGGAAAGTATTAAAAAGAGGGGTTTCACCCCTCTTAAACACCCTTTTTTAACGGGGAGAGTCTGAGAGGGGGCGAAGCCCCCTCTATCTTTAACTCCCCCTCTCCAGCCATCAATATCTGTGTTTGTGCAACTTGGGACATTATTTACACTTTATACCAGTCTATTACCGGTGATTCCGGCTGGAGAGGGGATAAAGGGGTGAGGTAATCACCAGACTATCAAATGAATATAAAACTCTAGTACCCTCTTTGCCCCTTGTATCAGCTATGTTAAAATATCCCTGGGAGATAACTGAGGAATGAAGGCAACCAGCAGTCTCATAGAGGAGCAACTCAAGCGTTTACCTCACCGTCCCGGTGTCTATCTCATGAGGGATACCGAGAGGACGATTCTTTACGTGGGAAAAGCTACCGACCTTCACCATCGC
>CAYVPT010000240.1:0-4243 GCA_964453865.1 uncultured Dehalococcoidaceae bacterium | reverse complement strand
AAGAACTGATGAAAAAGCTGGCCGAGGGCACTCACCTGGCGGATATCAAGGACGTGCCCGATGAAATCAAGGATATCTTCGTGACGGCCCACGAGATAACGCCGGAGTGGCATGTTAAAATGCAGGCCGCCTTCCAGAAATCTACCGACAACGCCGTTTCCAAGACCATCAACTTTCCCCAGGAAGCCACGCGGGAGGACGTCGCCAACGCTTACCGTCTGGCTTACGAGGAGGGATTGAAGGGCATCACCATCTACCGCGACCGCTCCCGGGACAGCCAGGTGCTGACCACCGGAAAGAAAGATAAAGAGAAGACGGAAGCCTTAACACATACCCCACGTAAGCGTGCCAAGATAACCAAAGGCGTAACAGAGTGCGTCAATACAGGCTGTGGTCATTTATACGTTACCGTTAACTCTGATGATGAAGGCATATTTGAAGTTTTCGGTTTGCTTGGAAAGGCTGGGGGATGCGCGGCTGCTCAATTGGAAGCTATTGGACGGCTTATCTCCTTATCCTTACGTGTTGGGGTAGATGTGAGTGATGTAGTAAAACAGCTGCGCGGCATCCGCTGCCCATCCATCGCTTGGGAAGAGGGCAAGTCC
This sequence comes from uncultured Dehalococcoidaceae bacterium, assembly GCA_964453865.1. GTDB lineage: Bacteria > Chloroflexota > Dehalococcoidia > Dehalococcoidales > RBG-16-60-22 > CAYVPT01. The sequence goes on along the minus strand of CAYVPT010000240.1, from coordinate 3,638 downwards.
ATCCTCTCCTGCGCTGACGCCATCGCCAGCGCGCTGGAAAAGCACATCAATGGCGACGACAAGCCCAAGCTGGAGGACTATGGCCTGTCTAAGAGTCTGTTAGGACAGCTAAAACAGTGCCCTGAATGTTCCAATATGCTCGTTTTCCAAGAAGGCTGCTACCACTGCCCGGCCTGCGGGTATACCAAGTGTTAATCAATTATGAAAATATTAACTATAAATGTCCGTGGTATACCTAGCGGTTCAAGTTATGACTTGGTAAGTGCAAATGTGTTCCAAGACTACGATGCCGTTGTGGTTAATCCAGAAAGCCTAGATACGTTATTTGGACATAACCGTATTATCTACTACAACCGAGAAAAAAATATATTAACTACAGAAGTAGGAACAATCCTATCAAATCTTAATAATGTTAGAAGCGAACAAGTTAATGGCTTATTGGGACGTGGGGGTGTTGTTGTCTGTTTCATGGAGACTATAAAAGAGTACAATTATGAATATACTTTTGAAGGGAAGAAACAAAAGACTCATATTTCAAACTACGATTGGTTGCCACATAATATTTGGAAACTGTCACGAGCAATCGTGTATGGAAAAGGGGAGACTATTGACTATATAAACTCAGGTCACCCATTTTCGGAATATCTCAATAAGAGACCTTCATGGACATCGTACATAAATACAGAAGACTGTAAAAGCTGGATGGTTTTAGCGAGTGCATATGGAACTCATGCATTAGCTATAGGAAAAAGAGTAGGGCTCGGACACATTATATTAATACCAAGTTATTATCATTATGATAATGGTGAGCTTCTGGAGAAATGCATAATAAAACTCCTAGGAGACAAAGAAATAACATCTCAGCCTAGCTGGGCTAAGGCTATTTTTATGCCTGGGCAGGAAGACCTTGTCACCAAAATAACACAAATTAATGAACAAATTAGTAGTTTTGAGAAAGAACGACAATCTCTACGTGATACTTTTAACAAACTAGAGCGCTGGAAATATTTATTATACGAGAAGGGTAAACATCAACTAGAGCCAGTAGTTCGCGAAGCACTGGCCTTAATCGGATGTAATGTTGAACCTCAGCCAGATAAAGACAGTGATGGTTTAGTTTCATGTGATTATGGAACAGCTTTACTTGAAATCGTAGGATCAAAAGGAACTATAAGGATTGGTAAACTTGGTGAGCTTATAAAGAATATGGGTAATTTCATAGCCGAAAAAGATATTCAGGTTAAAGGAATATTAGTAGGTAATCCATTTTGTGAAGATACTTTAAATAATAGGCCTCCAAAGGACTCTCAGAAGGAACTATTTTCGAAAGAATTGATTGAGAGTGCGGAAAAACAATCTATACCTGTTCTCCTAACTACTGATTTATATCAAATTGTATGTAATATATTAAAAGGCGAAATATCCGAAAAATATAAACAATCTTTACAAGAACGTATTTTTACCGGAAAAGGTCTCATAAGACTAATTCATTAGTTTCTTTTATCCATCTTATCTATTCCCACCCTAACCACCCTCGCATCATCCCCGGCTTATCCCATAGAAATTTTTTGCCCCACCCATAAATGGGGAGTCCTCGCAGAGAGGGGCGCCAGTCCCTCTCACTTTTTCTTCCCCCTCTCTTTCTCCCCGCCTCCGAAGGAGAGGGGGACACAGGGGGTGAGGTTTATAAATCCCCCCTCCCCCCTTCGTTTCTTATCTTTTCCCACCCTGACCGCCCAGTTTCATCCTCGGCCTATCCCTTAGTCTAATTCCTGCCGATATTGTAATACCATACCTCTCTAGGGTATAATATTCTTAGCTGTTAACCTGCGGCGCCACATCTAAATATCCGCGCGCTGCCTTAAACTTTCGTTACTATACACAAAAAACACATAGAGGAGGTATATTTGTGCACGCTACTATTCAAAAACCGATCGACGAGATAATGGAATATCTCAAGCCCGGCGAAAAGGTACTCGTTGTCGGCTGCGACAACTGCGCCGCGAAATGTCATTCCGGAGGAATGCCCGAGACCGAGCAGATGGCGGACCGACTGAAAAAGAGAGGAGTGAACGTAATCGGCTGGTGCGTACCTCAACCGGCCGGAGTTTCGCTCTGCAAGCTTGCCAATACCAAGAAGGTGCTTCAGGGGGAGTATGCAGAACAAATTAAAGAAGCGGATTCTTTTCTCGTCCTCGCCTGTGGCCAGGGATTCCACACCGTAATGGATGCTACCGACGGGGGCATGGTACATCCCGGGTGCGACACTGTCTTCGGCGGTGAAACGGTCACCGATGACTTTATCACCGAGTATTGCTCCCTCTGCGGCGAGTGTATCGTGGAGTACACCGGAGGACTCTGTCCGGTCACGCTCTGTGCCAAGAGCCTGCTCAACGGCCCCTGCGGCGGCGCTATTGACGGCAAATGTGAGGTGGATAGAAACCGGGACTGCGGCTGGCAGCTTATCTATGACCGCCTTAAGGAACTGGGGCGCCTGGAAGAGATGGAAGTCTACAGAAAGCCCAAGAATAATTCCAGATGGAGCCGACCACGCTCCCTCTCCATAAGTGAAGGCAAGGCAACGTTTAAATCACTGGGGGGTGAGTCCACCGTTTCCAGCGTGGACTAATGCGTTTATCTTAAATCGATTAAGGAGCCTTACATAATGAGTAAACTAAAAGAGAAGCTTGAAAAAGGACAGTTTGTAATCACCGGTGAAATCGGTCCCCCCAAGGGTGTCGACCTTGAGAAATGCCTGCACGACGCCGAGATGCTCCGCGACCATGTCACCGCTATCAACGTTACCGACCAGCAGAGCGCCGTGCTCCGCGTCGGCTCCATGGCTGTTTCCGCCCGGCTTGTTCAGCGTGGACTGGAACCCGTTTACCAGCTCACCTGCCGCGACAGAAACCGGCTGGCGCTTCAATCCGACCTGTTAAGTGCCTGGGCGCTGGATATCCAGAATGTCCTCTGTATCACCGGTGACCATCCTATTCTGGGCGACCATACCGAGGCTAAACCCGTTTACGACCTCGATTCGGTCCAGCTTTTACAGGCCGCCAATAGACTTAACCAGGGATATGATATGTCCGACCATGAACTCGAGAGCAGTCCCGACTTCTTTCTGGGTGGTGTGGTAACGCCGGGTGCCGAACCGGTAGAACCTCAGGTTATCAAGATGAAGAAGAAAATCGATGCCGGATGCAGGTTTTTCCAGACTCAGGCTATCTACTCCCCGGAAAAATTTGAGGATTTCATGAATAAAACCAGGTCGTTCGGCGTCCCCGTCATTGCCGGCGTCGTTATTCTAAAGAGCGCCGCCATGGCTAAATATATGAATGAGAATGTGGCCGGCATTAATGTCCCCGATGGACTTATCAATGAGATGGCTGAAACCGCTAAGGAAGACCGCAAGAAAAAGGCCGTCGAAGTCACCGCCCGCATCATCAGACAGGTCAAGCCTTTCTGCCAGGGGGTGCACATTATGCCCCTCGGCTGGGACGAACTTATTCCGCAAATTATCGCCGAAGCCGGATTAAATTAAGATACGGCAGTTCCCGTTCACTATACTCCGTTAACAATCTTCAGGAGGGGCGCCAGCCCCTCTCACTTTTTCCTCCCCCTCTCCTTCTCCCAGT
>CAYVPT010000239.1:0-4244 GCA_964453865.1 uncultured Dehalococcoidaceae bacterium | reverse complement strand
TTATTAAGTCTGAATAAGTTACGTAATCCCAGGATCGTACCGAATATAATAAAGATCCACCAGAAAATGCGGGTAATATTTGCCCAGAGGGGAAGTGCCTCACCTAAATTAGATGAAAATAACGTTAAAGGTGACGTGAGAAATTCACCGGTCGCTATCTGCTGCCATACCCTAGGCAGAAATGTGACGAGATCATTAAAGGTGTACCACGTCCAGTACATCTCCCACGCCATCACCATAAGAAGGAGGAGAATGATAGTGCGGGGGTTGGCACGAGCTTGCGTATCTTTACCTAGTATTTGCACTGCATATAAGCCCATCAGGACTAATGGTGCTAAAAATGACGTCGCGAAATAACTGATTACCATGAATGCGAACAGGATACATAAGAGTAGTCTATCCGATTGCGTCGTCCCGAAGAGTTTTGTTTCGGACCTGGTCATCAACACCAGAAAGCCAGCCAGTATGGTGAAACCCAAGGCTCTGGGGAAAAACGTCGTAATGTCATCTGCGATTACTGTACTCCCGATTATTGCGATGATTACTCCCAGGAAGGCGAGATAACCACTCTTCGTCAATTTTGTAAATAGTATATACAATACCGCTGAGAATATTACCGCATTTACTATTAAAAATACCGTTCGGCTCTCAAAGACTCCCAGATGGGTAACCTGGGACAGGGCAGCGACCAGGAGGTGCATGCCGGGGAAGTCAAAATAGTGGAGATTCAGGTGGCCTACCGGTATGCTGCCTTCATCTAGTAGCCACCTCACGTGCGACATATTATAGATGCCGTCAGCATAGCTACCGTAAGGAGTAATAATTACCCAGAAACCGAGAAAGACCAACCCAAACACACATGACAATGCCAATTTTTCTCCATCAATTACGCTACCTTCATCCCTTCTGGAAAAAAAGAGTAAGAGAAGACATAGCATCCAGATGCAGAACAGGGCACCAAAGAGAGGCAGGTTCTGAAAGATACTAGGAGCCTGAATCGGATGATATTCGTTGATTAAATGTACGGGAAACAGTAATAGTACCGCCGTAAAAAGTAACAATAAAATCCAAGAAAGGATCCTATTTTGTGGCGTAAGATCAATCTTGCATATGCGGCGTAAAAAACGTAATACCATATCCTATAAATATTAAATAATGATTGATTTTTTACGTTACTACTTTATACTGGCCTTATAGTCACTTTCCCTCTCAGATACCCAAAGCCGGTGAACGTAATACTTATTATAATAACACACGCCTGCTTCAGTTGTCCTCGCTTGTAAAAGAACCTGAATCGCTGAGGAATGGAGGTGAATAAAAGATAACGCAGGTAAGTATTTTCTGTCGTTAGTATTTTTGAGGATGAGCCTTGTGATAAACGTTCTACAATATTTTTATAATAGCCTTCGTTGTAAGAGCGACGGGCTAAATACCGGAGACTCAGCCGCCATACTGGGACTTTATGATGAATAACCGCATTACTCTCAAATAAAATCCTGGCATTAGGTATCACATTCTTGATTCTCAGGCATATATCCGCTTCCTCACCAACTCCCTGGGACTTGCCATACCGTCCTACTTTAGTCTCAAAGAATCCGACCTTATTAAAAACCTCCTTTCTGAATGCTGTATTCCCTCCCCACACATTCCTGATATTCTTGCCATTTATAGGAATCCCTCTATAAGTGCAGCCGATCACCCAATCTAGTTCTTCAGGAAACCAACTTGGGCGTTTCCCTTTGATCCATAGAGGTAAAGTCCGGCCTCCCACTGCCATAACATACGGATCCTCAAACGGCAGAATAAGATTTTCCAGCCACGTCTTTTCGGCGGTTGCATCATCGTCAATAAAGGCAATTATCTCCCCAGAGGAGTAACTAATAGCAGTATTTTTCGTGCCTGAAAAGCCCGGAGCGCCAGTACTAAGGACTAGCTTCACCTCAATAGGGCACTCTGCTTTGAGTCTGTTGAAAAGTTCTTCATTGTGATCTACAGCCACTATTACTTCATGGGGCTTGAGAGTTTGAGCGAGGACTGAATCTACTGCCTCGTGGATATCCTGCAATCGCTCTGTGGTATAGCAACATATCACAACAGAGGCTTTTATTGTTCCGGTCACTTTATATATTTTAGCATTGTGACAATCACAATGCTCCTATTGTCCTTCACTTTTACGTAATGTCTACAATTTATTACTTGTTCGAACAACTATAACACAAACTGCTATTTACTTAAAACTGTATGGTAATCCACCTTCACCTAAGTTCATTATTGGTCATTTATGACCATAACATACTGACTAGAGTATAAGAGATTTTCATACCGTCTCTTAGTACCCTTAATTTAGATGGAGAACTGCGGGGCGAATAGGGGATAGACAATTCATGAAAAGACAAGTTTCTCTTTGCGATTTTACAGAATAACTCTGCTTCTAATTCGAAACCTTTTGCCTTTAGCCCAAGGTTTTTTACTACTTCGGCCCGGAATCCCCATAAACCACTGCAGACATCAGTTATTTTCTTCCCATATAGAACAGATGCCATACGACTCAAAATGCAATTACCAAGAAGATTCAGCCGACTCATACATGATGTGCAAACTTTTCTACGTAGTCTAGAAGCAATAACAACATCATTATATTTGAGTTGTCTCAGCATTTTGGGGATATAGCTTGCTGGATAGGTAGAATCTCCATCAATCATAAAAATAAAATCTGCATCCACATATTTCAGGCCTCTCCTGAAAGCATTACCTTTTCCTCTCAAAATCTCAACGATAACCTCTGCACCAGCTTTTTGAGCGATTTCTTTCGTTCTGTCCACTGAGCTATTATCGGCAACTAGTATATTAACCTCGTATCCCATCCCTGCAATTTCATCTTTCGGGATAGATTTGATTGTATCTTCTATCCCCACTTCTTCATTTAGGGCAGGAATAATCACACATACCCTTGGATACCTGGTTGCTAACGTTGGTATCGTATAGTTTTTTCTGTACGCGGTATTTATTGCCAAACTAACCACCCTCCATAAATGTTGGCTTGAACAAATTCAATTTTCCTAGCAAGCGCCTATATTCAGAAGTTATTGATCTATCGCCCCGGTTCGTTTTCTCCGCACTGCAATATAGCTTCCCAACCCTCCAATGCCAACAGCAAGTAATATGCCGGTGGCTATCTCGGGGAGGGGATATCCAGGATCACTTGGTGGTGATTTCAACCAACTGTTGGGACCGCTATAAACGTAATTCATTACACTATTATCATTTTGGATTTTTAGTGCTAGATAATTGTCTGCATATACAGTATTGGAGGCAGTCGTATTAAGTTTGACATTTACGATAGTATCGTCATAGGTCTTTGATACAAGTACGGTAGAAAAGGGTATAAATTCACTAATTTCCGTATCAAATTCACCCACTAATACTGTCAAGTATGATGTCCAATCGTCATCTGTTCTAAAGTTGACTTCCCATTGGCCATCTGGGAAAGTAACATTATTTACGGCAGCGTTACTAGAAAGCCAAATCATATAATCTTCAGACTCGATCCACTTCTTATCTTCATCAGTTTGGATATCATCTTTCAACATTAAAGCCTTCCAAATTACGTCCGGGTGCGCCGCACTATGAAGATACCAGGTTTGGGAGCCAGCATCTCCGCTGGCGATCCCAGTCGTTATCAAAATGAGGGAGGTGACTAACGTCAGAACTGAAAAGACTAGTAAAAGTTTCCTTTTCATTGTTTTCCTCCTCAACTTTATCCAGAGGTAAGTTTCTTGTTGTTTTTATATTTCAACTGCTTGTTATTAGCAGGTAATCCCCAGTCCTTGCTTCTGTTTACCTCCAAGTAGGCTATTGCTTTGCCTGCGTAGAATTGATCGTACCCTCGCTAACAATTCAGTCATGCTCGATGGTGTATCCAGATATGCATCTGCTCCGATTTCCAGCATCGCGTTTACATCCTTGCGTTCTCCGATTACCAGAATCGGAACCTTGAAAGCCTTTCGTAATTGTATAAGGGAATGTCTGGCTTCAAATAAAGGAGAATTGTTTACGAAAATAATCAGGTGGGGATGGACTTCGCCGAGAACCTGCATTCCAGCCAAGGTACTATCGGCCTGCACCACACTATAGCCTGCTTTTTCTATCTCTCGGGCAATACCGTTTGCCAGAGTTTTTTGCCCCTCAATTACCAGTATTTTTTCGCTTGACATTAGATATCCTGACATTAATTCCACCAGCGA
>CAYVPT010000238.1:0-4255 GCA_964453865.1 uncultured Dehalococcoidaceae bacterium | reverse complement strand
CTCCATCCATTGCGTGACACCTAAAGGTCGAGACCTTGGTCAATTCAGGGTAGCGTAGGTTTTGAAGGAGGCAAGATGATTTTATCAGAGCAGAAGCCGTTTGATGAAATACTGGGTTATCTGGAAAAAGATAAAAATGTCTTCATCCTGGGCTGTGATGGCTGCGCCCAATCTTCCGGCAGCGGTGGGCCCGAACAGGTAGCCGAGATGAAGAACAAGTTAACGGAAGCCGGGAAAAACGTCACCGGCACCAAGGTCGTCGATTTCCTCTGCGGGAAAGCCTTGATTAAGTCCGAACTCAAGGGCAGAGTCGACCAGCTGAAGGCCGCTGATGCCGTTCTGGTGCTGACCTGCGGTATCGGCGTTCAGGCGGTAGCTGCATCCGTTAACAAGCCGGTATATCCCGGCTGCGACACCGTCAACCTGGGCGGCACCCGCGGCGAGTGGGAAGGCAGTGAGCGCTGCAACGAATGCGGTCAGTGCCTGCTGTATTACACCGGCGGCATTTGCCCCCTCACCGCCTGCACCAAGAGCCTGGTCAGTGGCGCCTGCGGCGGTGCCAACAACGGGAAATGTGAAATATCACCGGACCGTGACTGCGGCTGGGAACTGATATACAATCGACTGAAAGAAAGGGGACAGCTGGACCGCCTGGCGGATATGATAGAACCACTCGACCACAAGAAAATAATGCCCCGTCCGGAAATGATGTCCACCTCGCGCTACGCTCTGGAGCAGTCTGATAAGGAGGTGAAAGCATCGTGAGCCTTAAATCTAAACTGGAGTCAGGGAAATTTGCCATATCCTGCGAGTTGGGCCCGCTCAAGGGGACCGATACTACTGAAATAATGGAAAATATGGAGGTTCTCAAGGGGAAGGTGGATGCCGCCAACGTTACCGACCAGCAGAGCTCGGTAATGCGCCTGGGATCTCTGGTGACCTCGGCGCTGTGTGTCAAGGGCGGCCTCGAGCCTGTCTTCCAGATGACCTGCCGCGACCGCAATCGTATCGCCCTCCAGTCAGACCTTCTCGGGGCCTGGGTGCTGGGCATCAAGAATGTCCTGGCGCTTACCGGGGACCTTCCCGCCCTCGGCGACCATCCCGGTGCCATGGGCGTCTTCGACCTCGATTCTGTTACGCTCCTGAAGGCTATTACCCGCCTCAACGAGGGCTTTGACATGGCCGGTAATGAGTTAAAGGGTAAGCCGGATTTCTTTCCCGGAGCGGTGGTCAAGGTGGATTCCAATACCGAAGCCTCCACCGAGTTACAGATTGCTAAAATGCAGAAAAAGGTAGCCGCGGGGGCTAAGTTCATCCAGACCCAGGCTGTCTATGACGCCAAATCATTCGAGCAGTTCATGAAGCGGGTGGAGAAATTCAAGACGCCCGTGATGGTAGGCATCATCCCGCTGAAGAACGCCGGCATGGCGAAGTACATGAACGCCAGCGTCGCCGGGGTGCAGGTTCCCGACGCACTTATCGAGAAGATGTCCAGCGTCGCCAAGGAAGACCGCGCCAAGACCGGCATTCAGATTGCCGCCGACCTCATCAAACAGATGAAGCCCATGTGCCAGGGCGTGCATATCATGGCTATCGGCTGGGAGAAAAGGGTCCCGGAAATCATCGCCGAAGCCGGACTTTAAGACTATCTAGTATAAAAGAATAAATCCCCGGTGCTCCGACTAAAGAGGCCGGGGGTTTTTTGTTGGTCGCCAAACTCCGGGGAATGTATATATTAAGGTATACCTTAAAAGGTATTGACAAGATTATTAAGGTGTGATACTATAATAAGGTAATACTTATATTTGGAGTTGATTATGCGAACAATTAGAATATCCGAAGAAGTATGGCAAGCTATTGCAAGCCGAGGAAAATTTGGTGAAACCGAAGATGATGTATTGAGGCGCGTATTTGAGATACCTATTAGCATGGAAAAAGAGCGAGGGACAATGGTAACGAGTAGAGTTAGACCTTATCGCAGTTCATCAGGTCGTCGCGAAAGATTCGCTAACCAAAGGATGTCCCCTTATATTGAAGGAAATAAGCTCCATATTGACTTTGAAAACGGGAACCATTCCGAGTGGCCGTTACCAGAACGGAATGACAGGGCAGGGATTAGTGCGGTAACTCATAATGCGGATTCATGGGCAAAAAGCCATGGGGCTACAATTGGTCAGAGACAGTATATTAGAAAAGTACTTACTAGTAATGGTTTCTATATAATAAAATAAGTGAGGGGGCACCGCCCCTATTTTCACCATCACCCGATAATTTCCCACCTAGGGAGACAGTTAACGCCCCGCCCCTTTGGATTCCCGCTTTCGCGGGAATGACAGGTTTTGGAAAGGGGAGTAGCCTGCGGAGAGGGGCGAAGTGGGTTATTAATTCTCCCTCTTATCCCTCCTTACGAAGGAGGGACGTAAATACCCGTAAAGGGTGTCTAAGAGGGGCGAAGCCCCTCTTTCATATTATTCCCCCTTCCCTTTATAAATACCCAAGGGAAGGGGGATAAAGGGGGATAGGTTCACCACATAAAACAGTGGGTGAGGTTAAAAAATCTCAGGCACACGGCCTTCTCTATCTTACTATCAGCCGCCGGGCGGGCAGGCCTCAGTCTTAACGATACCTACTCTCTCGATGTTCCTGCTTTTACATTCCGGGCAGGCGCGGTTCTTCTCGTCGGAAGGACCCTTCGGCGACGACATGGTAAATTCAGCCTGGCACTGCCGGCAAACATACCGCCAGTCCGGCGGTCCATCATAACGGACAGGTCAGGTGTTTACTTCGGGTTTCGAACTTTTTATATTCATTATAATTGTCAATACCATTATACCATTCTCCAGCGACAAATTGCCTTTCTCATGTCCACAGGCTATCATGGATTGTAAGCCTATGAGAACCAGCGATTTTGACTATCATCTCCCGCCGGAGCTTATCGCCCAGACCCCCATCGAACCGAGAGACCATTCACGTATGATGGTGCTGAACCGGGACAAGGGCACCATCGAACACCGTCATTTCTTTGATATCGTGGAATACCTGCGTGACGGCGATGTCATGGTCTTTAACGATTCCCGCGTTATTCCCGCCCGGCTGAAAGGGAAAAGGGCCGGCAGCGGTGGAAAGGTGGAGATGCTGCTGCTTCGCCGCCGTGAGGAAAATGTCTGGGAGGCTCTGGTAAAACCGGCCCGCCGGTTGCATCCGGGCGCCGTTATCGAGATAGAACCGGATATCCGGGCGGAGGTTATCGACGCCCTGGACGGCGGTATCCGGGTGATACGTTTTTCTGACGAAAGCCGGTTGATGAAAGCCGGCGAGGTCCCACTACCGCCCTATATCCACCAGCCGCTGGCCGATGCCGGGAGGTACCAGACGGTCTATGCCAGGGTGGCCGGCAGCGTGGCCGCCCCCACCGCCGGACTGCACTTCACGCCGGACTTACTCGATAAAATAGAGCGTACGGGGGTACGCACTCTGTTTACAACTTTGCATGTGGGACTGGATACCTTTCGACCTATCAAGGAAGAAGACCCCCGGCAGCACACTATCTACCGGGAGTACGGTATTGTGGGTGAAGAGACAGCTCAGGAGTTGTCGCGTGCCAGGCGGGAGGGACGCCGGATTATCTGTATCGGCACTACCACGGTCAGGCTCCTGGAGAAGGCGGCAAGTGTAAGTCAATCACAGGATATCGAGCCTTTTCACGACTGGGTAGACCTGTTTGTTTTGCCGGGTCACCGCTTCAGCCTAGTCGATGCCATGGTGACCAACTTTCATCTGCCCCGCTCCACCCTGCTCATGCTGGTCACCGCTTTCGGGGGCAAGGAGCGTATCGATAAAGCCTACCGGGAAGCGATAGAAAAGAGATACCGTTTCTATAGCTTCGGCGACGCGATGTTGGTGTTATGACACGAAAATAGCTTCTCTTCGTTCTCCAGGCCAGCCAAATCCACGGCACAAGTCACTCCTATATGGTCCATATTCTCGGAAGGGTACACTCTGACATCGAGAATTTCGATGATGCTTACCTTTTCTTTGAACGTGGCATTGCATACATTTTCTAGGTGTATTTTTGCCAGAGCTTCTCTTGTTTTTTCTAGGGATTGTGCATCTCTGGTTATTTTTTGCAGCGAGGTCTCCAGTTCCTCTTTTCTTCGCTGTGCCTTGAGCACCCTTTCTCGGTATTCGGCTATCCGCCTTGTAGCTTCCTCAGCTATATAAAGCGGGCTATTGTTCTCATAAGCCTGCTGGATTC
>CAYVPT010000237.1:0-4264 GCA_964453865.1 uncultured Dehalococcoidaceae bacterium | reverse complement strand
ATCTTCAACAGTACCAACTGGGCGCTGGCTACCGATTTCGCCCCGGAGACCGAGGAAGCCCGTTATCTCGGCGTTGCCAATATGGCCACCGCCGGCGGCGCGGTACTAGCCAGGATTATCGGCCCGTGAATCGACTTCGTTAACAGTCGTCACGCGCTGAGCGGTTATACATTCATGCTGCTGGTCTGCCTGGCTTATTTCCTCGCTGGCTCGGTACTGGTCCTGAAAATCAGGCGGCGCCGCTAACCAGTTCAAGACATAAACCAGATTATCTAACCGAAGAAGCGAAAAGCAAATTCCATTCCCCAAAAGCCGGCAAAAGCCACCAGTGTATGCTTGATTATCCTTCCAAACCCGCCATAGACACAGAACTTCCACAGCGGGAAGCGAAGGGCACCGGCCACAGCCCCGGCAATATCAAAAACCGGATTGGGTATCGCCGCTAAAACTAAAATCGTAATACCCCCCCACCGCCTCATCCAGTACTCCATATGGTGATACAGTCGCATATTTTTAATAGCGGCACGTCCGCTGTAACCGAGAAGGTAGCCGGTCAGTTCGCCCAGGGTCCCGCCTATTCCGGAGATTATTCCTACCAGCCAGGGATTCAACACCGCGCCGAGGGTAAAAATAACTATCAGACCCGGCACGGGCACGATAATGGTGGCCGCGCTCAAGGCCGATACGACGAAGGCCCCCAGATAGCCGTAGGTCTCCAGTTCATCTATTTTTTCCGGAAACTGCCAGTATAGATAGAGTATGCTCCCCATCACTACAATAACGATGAGGAAACCGGCCAGGTAGTTGATATTCCGCCGGAAACAGCCCGGCTTTCCCGACTCGTCGGGTTTGTTATTATCAAGCTCGTTCATATCTTTCAAGCAGTCGATGATTCCTTTTTAATCAATATATGTCGAGGTATTATACCATGTCATAATTCCCCGCATACAATCAATCGTCTCTCTTGTATTTCTCCCATAATTAAAGCTATAATAAACGTTAACTGGAAAGGAGCAACTGCCATGCCGTCATATGCCTATTATCAGAGTAAAATAATCCCTCTCGAAGAAGCCAAGATCGGGATTATGACCCACTGCATTCATTACGGCACCGCTATCTTCGAGGGCATCCGCGGCAACTGGAACAGCGACCAGAAGCAGACCTACATCTTCCGTCTTAAAGAACACTATGAACGACTGCAGAGAGGCTGCCATGTCCTGAACATTGCTCTTAAATATTCCATCGATGAGCTCTGCGAGAAAACCGTGGAACTGGTGAGAAAATGCGCCTTCCGCGAAGATGTGTATATCCGGCCCCTGGCTTATACCAGTTCCGATGCGTTGGGCGTGCGCCTTCACGGCCTGGAGCATGACTTCTTCATGTTCGTGATTCCCTGGGGACCTTACCTCGATGTGGACAAGGCGCGGTGCTGTATATCTTCATGGCACCGCCCGGAAGATAACGTGATTCCACCCCAGATAAAAGCGGCCGGAATCTACATCAATAACGCCCTGGCCAAGACAGAAGCCGTCAATAATGGCTTCGACGAAGCCATCATGCTCTCCCCGGACGGTCACATCTCCGAGGGAAGCGGCGAGAATATCTTCCTGGTGATGGACGGCAAGCTGGTCACACCGGCCAGCTATAACAACATCCTCATCGGCATCACCCGCAATACGGTTATAGAACTGGCGGAGAAAGAACTTGGCATAGAGACGATTCACCGGGCTATCGACCGTAGTGAGATATACACCGCCGACGAGTGTTTTTTGACCGGCACGGCCGCCCACGTGACGCCGGTTTCAGAAGTTGACCGCCGCCAAATCGGTAATGGTGAAATCGGGAAGATTACCGCCGAACTCCAGAAATTATACGTCAGGGTAATCAGGGGCGAGCATTCCGGGTACAGGCACTGGTGCTCCCCGGTTTATAACAAGTAGCGGCGATTCATTTTCGTGAATACCAGGCACGAAGGCCGTGGATAACTGTCTACCGTGAATAGCGTCGGACTCAGCCAACCTGCCGGATAACCGCGATAACCCTGCCCTGAATCTCTACGTTGCCGGGGTCAGCGTAAATCGGCTGCATCTGTTCGTTAGCCGGCTGCAGGCGTATGTTCCTGGGTTCCAGATATACCTTTTTAAGGGTGGCTTCCTTTTCCTCTTTGAGCCATACAGCCGCCATCTCGCCGTTTTCCACGGCGCTGACGTGCTGCATCAGGACAACATCACCGTCATTAATCAGAGCGTCTACCATGGACATACCCTTGACTCGTAACGCGTAAACGCCTTCCTTATCACGGGTAAACTCACGCGGTACGGCCATGGTCTCCGATACGGCGGCAACGTCCCAGGTATCCGGTGCCGGCACGGGAATCGGCTCGCCGGCCGCTATCAGGCCGATAACCGGAACCGATACCATCGTCTCCGTGGTTGTCTCCCGATTCAATAACCTGATACCGCGTGACACGTCGGCGTGGCGTTGCAGCAGACCGCGATTTTCCAGGATGTTCAAGTTGTAGTCGACCACTGACGTCGAGCTTATATTACATCCGGCCTGGATATCGCGGATAGACGGCGGATAGCCTTTTTCCGAGAGAAAGCGCTCGATATAGCTGATAATACGCTTTTGCTTATCGGATAGTTTTTTCATGGCTGATACCAATACTGATAATAACCTTAAAGAACACCTGTTCTACAACAAGTATATACCACAAATATTCATCTGTCAACAGTATGAATCTAGGTATTATATACATCTGAATATTTGCTAACTCACCCCCTCTCTCCTGAACTCCCCTCTCCAGCCACAAATATCTGTGGTTTCCCACCGGTGTCTCTGGCTGGAGAGGGGTCAGGGGTGAGGCTTGAACGTATCAACCGGATGTATACGGTACTGCATTAAACTGGTGTAGAAATTGAAAAACTAATGAGAATTACCCGGTGCAATCACGGAGAGAAGCCATATCCCTATGGCTAGGGTACAAATGCTACCTGTCGTCCATCTCTTCGCAAAAGTCTTTCTGCTGACTGGCTACCTTGGTCTCCAGGGCGAGTTTATCCATCTCAAGCTGGACCGGTATCGGGTAATCACCGGTGAAACAGGCCAGGCAGAAATTATCTCTCGGCAGACCTACCGATTGAATCAGTCCGTCAATGCTCAGGTAGCCCAGCGTATCGGCGCCGATAAACTCACATATCTCCGGTATGCTTTTCTGAGCCGCGATAAGCTCCCGCCGGGTGGCCATATCCACGCCGAAGAAACAAGGATAGCGTATCGGCGGCGCACAAATACGCATGTGGATTTCTCTGGCTCCCGCCTTGCGCAATATCTTCACCACGCTGGGAGTCGTCGTACCCCGAACAATGCTATCGTCAACGACCACCAATCGCTCGCCATCAAGTACCTGAGGTAAAGGATTGAACTTTAATTTAACACCCAGGTCCCGGATACGCTGGTCGGGCTCGATAAAGGTACGCCCGACATACCGGTTTTTAATCAGTCCTTCGACTACGGGAATACCGGACTCCCGTGCGTACCCCGTACCGGCTGCCGTAGCCGAATCGGGCACACCCATAACCAGGTCGGCATCAACCGGATATTCACGGGCCAGTCCCCCACCCATAGCCTGACGGGCCGGGTACAGCAACTTCCCGTTGATCACGCTGTCGGGACGGGCGAAGTAGATATACTCAAAAATGCAAATGCCTTTCCGGTGTGACTCACCGGGGTAACTATCCACACCGTTCTCACCGATAGCGACTATCTCTCCGGGCTCAATTTCACGGATAAAAGTAGCCCCGATATGGTCCAGAGCGCAGGTCTCGGACGCTACCACCCAGCCGTGGTCAATCATCCCCAGACAGAGGGGGCGCACACCAAACGGGTCACGCACCGCGTAGAGCTCCTTCGGTGTAATAATGACCAGCGAATAAGCACCCTGCAGGCGGCGCATAGCATAACGTATCCGGTCGACCCAGCTTTTTCCGGGGGATGAAAGGATGAGATTGGCGATTACCTCGGAATCCGTAGCCCCTTTAAAGGTATAACCCTGTTTGGAAAGCTCATCATACAGGTGGGTGGCATTGATAACATTGCCATTATGGGCAATAGCGATAGTCTCCGAGTTATTACCTACCAGAATCGGTTGAGCATTGGCTGCCCGGGAGGAACCGGCTGTAGAATAACGGTTGTGCCCGATAGCGATATGGCCGGTTAGCTGACTGAGGGATTCTTCGGTGAATACGTTAGAAACTCTCCCCAT
>CAYVPT010000236.1:2106-4337 GCA_964453865.1 uncultured Dehalococcoidaceae bacterium | reverse complement strand
TGGGAGCCATCCGCTTCCTGATGGAAACCGAGAGAGCAAGCGGTCCGTTCAATCTTTCTGCGCCTGCTCCACTTACTAATGCCGAATTCAGCCGCCTGCTGGGAAAGCAGCTCAGGCGACCAGCACTCACGCCCATTCCCGGGTTAATGTTGCACCTGCTCTTCGGTGAAATGGCAACTGCCCTTCTTGATGGTCAGCGGGCCATACCACGACGCCTGCTTCAGCTTGGCTTCAAATTCCAGTTTGCCGAGGCTAGTCTTGTGTTGAGAGACCTTCTCGGCTGAAATGAATGACAGTTTGGGACCCCTGAGGATAGAAATTTAACAGCGGTTGTGGTCATTATGGAGTTCTTTGAGGCATCACCTCAGCCTCCACATAACACACTGGCTATGGGGTCTGGTTCAGTACCGTAAGATCTTTCAACGCCTGCACATTTCATCGGAATGTGCACTAGCAAATCCCAGTGCACAAAATAGAGTTTCCAATTGCTGAGTGCCAAGTAAAACTGGGGTGAATTGTCAACTATCTTTTTACCGTTGACAGATTCAACTATGCTACTATTTTGCTAAGAATTCAGTTATACCAAAGCTACGCCTTCCTCAACTCATCACGTTTAATCCATGTTAAACGCATATTACTGTTGGTACATTGTGGATTGGCTTGTTATTAAGCTTTGAAAGCTCGAATCGCCTCGGCTCCACTTGCTATTTACTTCACCGGTACGGCACTGGTAACCTCGCCTGAAAGATTCTTTCCAGTATACACGCAATGCAACCGGATGACCCAATAGATGCATTACGATTGCTAGAGTCGATTACTGGTAGGGGGATTTCTACGCTTGTTTATTATACTGATGACCACAACCTATGCCCTGATTGTTTCCACCTTGAGCATGTTGGTGGAGCCCGATTCCCCGATAGGTACACCGGCGGTGATAATTATTAAATCGCCCGCTTTAGCCACTCCCTTTTCCATGGCAAGTCTCGCCCCCATCGCAAATAACTCGTCTACAGATGCTGGTTCGGTAATCTGGTAAGAGCGTACACCCCAGTATAAAAGAAGCCTTCCGGATACGGCTTTATCCGGAGTAAGTGCCAGGATGGGAACACCGGGGCGGTATTTTGAGACGCGCATCGCGGTACTGCCTGACTGAGTGAAGGCTACGATGGCTGCCGCTTGCAGACTGTACGCCGATTGACAGGCACTGTAGCTGATGAGTTCATCCGTCTCGCGCACCAGCCAGCTACGTCTTTCCGCGAGAATTTGCTCATAGGGCAGCTTCCTCTCCACTGCCCGGGCAATACTGGCCATCATTTTTACCGATTGCACCGGAAATTTGCCTATCGATGTCTCGGCGGATAACATGACAGCGTCGGTACCGTCGAAGATGGCATTAGCGACATCCGTAGTCTCCGCCCGGGTCGGACGGGGTGAGTCTATCATTGATTCCAGCATCTCGGTGGCTGTAATGACGGGCTTCCCGGCGCGGTTGCATTTCTTGATAATTTCCTTTTGTACCAGGGGTACCCTTTCGAGAGGAATTTCCACACCGAGGTCGCCCCGGGCAACCATAATGCCATCGCTAGCTGATAAAATACTATTTATTTTACGTACTGCCTCGCCGCGTTCGATCTTGGCGATAATCGGTATTGGTGCGTTATTTTCCCGCAACATCTCTCTGACACCAGCTATGTCTTTTGAATCATTAACAAATGATAGAGCGATGTAATCGGGTTGTTGCCCGATGGCAAAAAGGACTTCATCCCGGAGCCGGTCGGTGATAAAGGGGACGGTAATCCGCATGCCGGGGACGACGAGTCCACGCCCCTGCCGGATCAGACCGCCAGCCGTGACGCGGCAGATTACTTCGGTGCCGTCTATTTCCCTGACCTTCAGTTGCATACCGCCGTCGTCAAGGATAATGGTATCCCCCACACTGACGCCTCTGGATAGATTGGGGAGGGTTACCGGGAGTAACGAGGCATCACCTTCAATATTTGCGTCGGTAAACCGGACCTGGCTACCTCTTTTTAACTCGACCTGACCTCCCTTCAATTTGCCGATGCGGTATTTAGGACCCGGCAGGTCGATAAGTATCGCCACGTCAATGCCGATGCGCCGGCTCTGCTTCCTGATGGTATCTATATAACGGGCGTGTTCATCGTGGGTACCGTGTGACAGGTTGAAGCGGGCGACGTCCATGCCAGCCCTTATCAGCTTCTGAATCATCG
>CAYVPT010000236.1:0-2096 GCA_964453865.1 uncultured Dehalococcoidaceae bacterium | reverse complement strand
ATCGCCGCCGAACCGGTGGCCGGGCCGATGGTACAGACTATTTTGGTACGCCGGCTACGATACCGGGTGCTTTTCATATCGCTTCTTCTCTTCTTCGTCGTAATATTACTGATTTATTGTACAACATTCCCGTCTCCGAGGCGTTAGCCGGGGCGAGTCTATCAACGGTACCACAGTATCTGCTGAGCTTCAAGAGGTACCTTGACGCCGGCGAAAAAAGGTATAATACGCGGAGTATAGTGGTTTAAAGGACGTTTTGCCGGGATACGGGCCTTATAACGGTAACCTTTAACCGGACCCGCGGCAGCATTGCCTCGCTGCATGGTGTGAATCTCGGGTTCCTGATTATTTACAGGTTCTGCATAGAGTTGAATGGCAACGGCACCGGTGTCAACATTGCCGAAATATACTATTACTTCAAAGTCGTAATAACCGTTTTCTTCGCGTGTCTCCAGTTCGCCGAATTTCAGCTGCGACCAATTGTTCCGGATTATATCATGCCATCGGCAGATTTCAATAGACTGGTGACAACCCTGTGCTATGCGATTCTGGTAGCTCTCGGTTGCCGGAAGATAGAGCTTCTCCACGTACTCCCGGAGCATCCGATTGGTGCTGAAATGCGGTGTGAGTTCGGCCATGCTCAACCTCATACGCGCTACCCAGTCCCGCGGAATGCCATCAGCGTCCCGTCTGTAAAAGCAGGGCACGACTTCTTCTTCAAGTATACGGTACAGCTGTTCTGCTTCTTGAGCATCCCGGTCGGGGTCCCCACCATGTTCCTGGCCGTCACCGATAGCCCATCCTACGTCGGGCCGGTAAGCCTCAGCCCACCAGCCGTCTCTTTCGGAGAGATTCAAACCACCGTTTACCAGGACTTTCATGCCGCTGGTGCCGCAGGCCTCCCAGAGGCGGCGGGGAGTATTGACCCAGAGATCTACGCCCTGTACCAGCCGCTCGGCCAGAGCCATATCGTAATCAGTCAGAAAGACGGCGTGATGACGGATATCCGGACGACTGATAAACTCAGACCACGCTCGTATCATGTCTTTACCCACTTCATCATGGGGATGAGCCTTGCCGGCGATAATAAGTTGAACCGGCTTCTGCGGGTGATTCAGGATTCGGGCCAGGCGTTCTCTGTCGTGAAGCAGCAGGTTAGGTCGCTTGTATTCGGTAAAGCGGCGGGCAAAACCTATGTTAAGAACGTTGGGGTCAAGCCGCTGTTTGGCCCGGCTTATAATTTCGGCAGTAGCACCGGATGACGCAAGTTGCCTGGCCAGTCGTTCACGGACGTATTCAATCAACTGCTTCGACTCCGCCATGCGAAAATTCCAGATCACCTGGTCAGGTAATTTCTTAAGATCATCCATAAGAGTATCCAAAGTGCCGATCCAGCGTCCCTTCCCACAGGCATCACTCCAGAGGGTATCAGCCGCCTGGGAATCCCATGAAGGCATATGAACGCCGTTGGTAATATGGGTCACCGGCACCTCCCCTGGTGGCCAGCGGGGAAAAAGAGGCTGAAAAATGCGGCGACTTACCTCCCCGTGTAACCGGCTGACACCGTTGTTATTGCCGGAACCCCGAAGAGCCAGGTAAGCCATATTAAGCGGTTCGTGTTCGTCAGCAGGATTCCGGCGTCCGAGAGCCAGGAGGTCATCAAGTCTTAAGCCTATCTTTTCGGCATAATTACCCAAGTAGTAGCCTGTCATTTCCGGGGTAAAAGTATCGAAGCCGGCCTCTACCGGGGTATGTGTAGTAAAGACATTACCCATACGCGTTACCGCTAGAACAACGTTGAAAGGTTGCTTTTTTGATTGCATGAAAGAACGTGCCCGCTCGATTACCGCCAATGCCGCATGGCCCTCATTGAGATGGCACACTTCTGTTTCAATACCCAAGGCAGACAACAATCTCCACCCGCCGATACCCAGGACTATCTCCTGTTGGAGTCGTAATTCCAGTCCCCCTCCATAGAGTTCGCTGGTGATGCCGCGGTCAGCCGGAGTGTTCACCGGGTCATTACTATCGAGCAGATAAAGTTTTACCCGTCCCACTTTAGCCACCCATACGCGCAGCCAGAGTTCTCTACCGGG
>CAYVPT010000235.1:0-4358 GCA_964453865.1 uncultured Dehalococcoidaceae bacterium | reverse complement strand
CCAGTCCCTGCATCCCCAGCAGTATGCATTCCAGCCGGGCGGGTTCGCTGGACCAGGGCCCGCGTATAAAACCGCCACCGAAAAAGTGGACTATGGACGTTATCCTGGCGGCGAATTCCCTGGCTAAAGCCTTAATCGTCCATTCCGGGATGCCGCATTTGGGGGACGCCCACTCGGGCGTTTTAGGGACTCCGTCTTCTTCACCCGTGACATAGGCTTCCACCTTATCGAAGCCGACCGTATGGGTAGCCACATAGTCCTTGTTATAGGTGCCTTCCTTTATCCAGGTATATATTATCGCCAGCTGCAGGGCGGCATCGGTGTTGGGCAACACCGGAATCCATTTATCGGCATGAACGGCGGCCCCGTAATTCAATTCGGGGCAGATATATACCTGCTTGATGCCGATATCCCTCCAGAAATAAGAGACACGACTGGCAAGCTGCCCGCAAAATCCCCAGGTGGTCGTTTCGGGGTCGCCCCCCCAGACCAGCAGCATCGAGCAGTTATCGATAATGTCTTTCAGCACGTTATTGGCCGGGAACATATGACCGAACAGTCCCTGTCCCCAGACATGCTCCGCGCCGTAGTACCAGCCCTCCCAGCTATCGGCATTCCTGATTTGCTGCGTGTAACCGCCCATCTTCCTGAGGAGTAGCGTCGGCATGCCGTGAGGTCCCTGCAGCCACTTATTCTCGCCGTGCCCTTCCTGCTGCGTCAGTATCGCCAGCGGGCCGTACTCTTTATGTATCCGCTTAATTTCCCCGGCGATGATATCGCTGGCCTCGTCCCAGGATATTCTCTTATATTTACTCCTGCCCCGGTTCTGGGGGTTTCTCTCGCCGTCGGGGTTCCAGTCGACTCTTTTTAGCGGGTATTTAATACGGTTTGGCGAATAGACCCGCTTTTTATAAGCCAGGGAAAAGGTGCCGGGCAGCGATTTCGCCAGCGGCTCCAGGGTCTTGCCGTTCTTCTCCAGCTTCCAGGGATTCAGCTTTTTATAGTCGTATTTCCAGTCGTACCGCAGCGGCCTAATCCTGACTATTTTCCCGTCCTTGACATCGACCATCCCCTCGGCTCCGCCGCCGGGCAGGCCTAAAAAACCCACCGACCTTACGTACGTTTTTTCCCCTGTTTCCTGAATATTGGCCTTTCTTCCAATATCTGACATGGCTATTGTCCTTTCTCTAAATACACTCTTCCAGTCCTAATTCGGTAAGTTTTTCTAGGGTGGGTATACCATCTTTATCCCATCCCCTGACGGAGTAATATTCGTCCAGCATCGCCTCGAGGTTAAATAGATTCCCCCGGGTGCCGCCGGAAGCCAGTCTCTGAGTAAGAATCCTCCCCGGCAGCATATCATCGTTACGGTTGATGCCGCGTTTCACACTGAACATGCGCTTAAGATTATGGATACGCTCTCCTGTCTGTAAAAAGTCATCCAGGTCCATATCCCACCCGGTGGCACTGTTGAGTACTGCCACGTAGTGTGAAGGCTGTATCCCCGGACCCATGCCTAGAAAGAGGCAAACCGTGAGAGAATCCATCATACAACTGAAGTCCTGCGTTACAGCCACCAGCCTGCCTTTACCTTCCGTATCAAAGCGTCGCAAGGCAACCGGGAATCCCAGTTCGGGAGAAGTCCGCGGGTTATCCAGTTCCATGCAGTTTTCCAGGTGGTCGGCCCCGGCGGTCTCCATGTGGGCGGCCCCGATACTGCCGGTGGCATACCCCAGGGCGTGGCTGGCCAGCGCTCTCGGCTCGTGGGCGGGGAACTCCAGCCCCTTGACGTGCATGGCATAATCGGAGGCGTTTCCGCCGATACGTTCCGCCGCTGTTTTAACGCCTTCCCCGAGTAATTCGCCGAAACCTTCCCGCTCGCCTATTTTTTTAAGGACTTCCATCAACGCCTGATGATTACCCCAGGTCAGTTCGATACCGCCGGTATCATCACTGGTTATCAATCCCTTCTCATAACATTCCATGGCGAAGGCGATAACAGCCCCCGCCGATATCGTGTCCATTCCGTACTTGTTGCATAGGGTATAGGCCTGCTGCATGACTTCAGCATTGGCTATCAGGCAGTTGGTCCCCAGGGGACCCCAAGCTTCCCATACCATGTGCCTCTCGCCGCTTTTTAGTTTATATGATTCCAGGCAGCTGTTAGGGCAGCGGGCGCAGTACAGTGGCTCGGCTTCCCGCATGGCTTCCGTGTAGATGTACCCTTCCTCGAAAGAACCTTCCGACCAGTTTTTTACCGGTACGCGGCCGAACTCGAAGAAGCTTTTAAATACTTGACTGTCACCGGCAATTCTCTCCTCCAGCTTTCGGTTCCGGCAGAAACCGAGAATCGGTTTCACAACCTCTTTAAATTTATCTTCATCATAAAAGCTGAGGGGCAACGTTCCTCTGGCCGCAATAGCCTTGAGTCTTTTAGACCCCATTAAAGCCCCCAGGCCACACCTGGCGGCGGCCCTCCCCTGCTTGCCGTCATTCATTATCCCGGCGATTTTCACCAGCTTTTCCCCGGCCACCCCGATACAGGCAACGCTGGCTTTATAGTCGGTCTCCCGCTGGAGGATATCGGAGACTTCCCAGGTATCTTTGCCCCACACGTGCGCGGCGTCGCGTATTTCCGCTTTACCGTTATCTATCCAGAGATAAACGGGCTTACTCGATTGCCCTCTGACGATAATGCCGTCGAGGCCGGCGTGCCGAAGCTCATCGGCGAAGCTGCCGCCGGCATGGGCCTGACCCCAGATGCCGGTCAGCGGGGATATGCCGGCCACGATGTAGCGGCTGCTCTTGGGCAGGATACTGCCGGTAACCGGTCCCGTCATGAAGACGAGTTCATTAGCGGGTGATAACGGGGGAGTATCGGGTGTCGTTTCATCCCAGAGGATTTTAGCGGCCAGACCGACGCCGCCGATGTATTTCCTGGCGGTCACTTCATCAATTTGCTGCAAATCCATGTCCCCGGTAGATAAATCAAGGCGCAGGATTTTCCCGTTATATCCTTTGAGCATTTTTCCTACCTGTTTCCGTTCGACTTAATGGGGTTGACCTTGCGGCCTCTGGCATAACTCTATCAGCATGCCGGAATCCTCGGCTTCCAGGTAGGCCCACTTTGTGTTCGGCATAGCCCCGGTCTGGACCACCTTGAATCCCTTCTTCTCCGCATCGGCTATTTCGGCATCGATATCGTCGACGAAAAACGCCAGATGGTGCAGGCCTTCGCCTTTTTCTTCCAGAAACTCATCATATATAGACCTGCCCTTAAGGGGCTGTATCAGTTCAACTTTCGTCCCCCCGAGGTCCCCGCGGCCAATTCTGAGGTCCATATCATAGTCGGACGGCTCACCCCGCACCGTCTTGCCGGAAAATGACATTCCCGACCCCCCGAGGAAAGGCGGGAACGGTCCGGCACCCAGGGCTTCCAGACACCTGGCAGCCTTTTCCATGTCCTTGACCACCAGAGCTGCGTGAGAGAATTCCCAGTTTGTAGGCATTTTAAACCTCCCCAAGATAATGTCGTTTAGTCGCTTGAGTATACTACAATGTTGCCCGATGATTAAAGACGCTGTTAAAATAGCGATATGTTGTGAAAAGCAGTGTACTTGGCAGAAGGTGGAAAAGAAGCGATTGACGTATCTTATTGAACAAGAAAAGAGGTCGAAATGAAAGAAGAAGAGAAGTGGGACAAAGAATACGATGTGGTTGTGGCAGGATACGGCGGCGCCGGGATTTCAGCGGCTATCACCGCCCATGATAACGGCGCCAGTGTCATAATACTGGAGAAAGCGCCCTTTCCGGGGGGAGGTCAGACACGGACATCAGGTATTGGGGCGGCTTTTGCCACCAATCCGAAAGGAGCGGCGGAATATCTGCACGCAGCAAGCTCGAACGGACTGGAGGATGCAGATGTAACATCAAGAATTTCAGTGGTACCGATGGAGGATTGTCTGATATTCATGGAGGAGATGGCCAATAATCCAGATTGGCTGAAATCAATGGGTGTTGAGTATAGCGTAAGAAAGGGGAGCTCTGCCCAGTATTCCAAATTCCCAGGAGCAGACTCTTTCGGTCATGTCGTTATCAAAGGATGGGGTATTCAATTTTTGGAGACAATGAAAATTCAACTCGAGAAAAGAGGCATTGAAGTACTATTCGAGACTCCTGCTACCGAGTTAATTCAAGATACTGAAACCAGAGAGATAAAAGGTGTTTATGCCACCAGTAACGGGAAAAATATAGCTATCAAAACGAAAAAGGGAGTCGCCCTGTGTACGGGGGGCTTTGAGTTTGACGAAGAAATGAAAGCAAATTACCTGAGGCCTTTCCCGCTTAAATTCGCCGGC
>CAYVPT010000234.1:0-4368 GCA_964453865.1 uncultured Dehalococcoidaceae bacterium | reverse complement strand
CGTAGCGGACTCTGCCGTTTTCACCGGGGTAATAGTGATAGGCAGGATTGTCTTCGAGCCGCTGCGGGAAAGTATCCGGCAGTTTACCCGAGGGATTTATGTCCCCGAAGAGGACACCGGCAATGGCATTCCCGCACTCCTGTCCCGGGTACCAGACTTCCAGTACGGCCGGAACGTTTTCAATCCAGCCTGCCATGGCCAGCGGCGACCCATTATTCAGAACGACAATGGTATTAGGATTAGCTTTGGCTATTTTATTGATAAGGCCTATCTGGGCGGCGGGTAAGTCAATGTCTTCTCTATCGAAGCCTTCGCTCTCGTACTCCTCAGTCAGTCCGGCAAAAACGATGGCGACATCCGACCTGGCAGCGGCGTTGACAGCGCGCTCCGGGAGGTCCGGCGGCAGCGGCGGGTTGCAGCCAACCCTGATAGAACGCATCGGCGACCTGGCTCCGGTAGCGGTGCGGAACTCGATGGTTATCGGGTAGACTTTCCCGGCCTCCAGCGTAATTTCACCGGATATTTCCTGCCTCATACCAAACTCATCGCTCGGTGGGCTGTCGCTGGTATCACCTACCAGAACATTATTGACATAAATACGCGCTTTGCCGCTGGATACCAGACCAAATGTATGCACGCCGCTCTCTTTGGTCTTGAATAATCCCGTCCAGCGTATCGAGAGGATGTCGGCCTTTAATCCGGGCACCGGACTTGCCTCCCCGAACCACCTTATGTGAAAAGCGGTATCCACTTTCTTTACCGTGGGTTTTCCCTTCAGTTCATTATTTTCGAAATATTCACCGGTCAGGCCTGGCTCATTACTAATCTCTTCACACGATAGGCATGCCGGATTCAGCGGCAGGGTGAAGATGTTGTTGGTACACCCGGGTTCGTGGGCTATTTTTATACTATCCGGGCACTTGTTCCGGAGACCTTCCAGCGGGGAGACCTTGTAAAATGGCTTGACCTCCGAGCTGCCGCCGCCCTCGATTCTCGCCTCCAAAGCATTGGGACCGATAACCGCAATCGAACGGATAGCCCGGGCATCGAGTGGCAGGGTATTTCTTTGATTTTTCAATAGGACGATAGCCTCTCCCGCAACCTCAAGTGCCAGTTTCCGGTGTTCCGGGATTTCTTTGATTTTTTTCGAGGCAGTTTGTTTTTTGTCGAACGCTCCGGACTTTGAAATCAGTCCTAGAATACGCCGCACTTTGTCGTTGATGGTCGGCTCGCCAACATCGCCGCGTTTGACGGCATTTATAAGCTTTCCACCGAAGTACCGGGCCGGCCCCGGCATCTCCAGGTCCAGGCCGCCGTTAGCCGCCGGTATCGTGTTGTGCACGGCAAACCAGTCGGAGATGATAACCCCGCGGAATTCCCATTCCTCTTTTAATATCTCCGTGAGCAGCCGGTGATTCTCCGATGCGTATGTCCCGTTGACTTTGTTGTATGAGCACATCACGGCCCATACGCCGGCTTCTTTCACCGCTTTTTCAAAGGAAGGGAAGTAGATTTCCCGCATCGCCCGCTCGTCAGCGTCGGAGCTTATAGTCATTCTCTGGTACTCGGAGTTGTTCAGGGCGAAGTGCTTCACGCAGGCGCCGACCCCCTGGCTCTGGACTCCCCGGATATATTCCGTGGTCAACCTGGCAGATAAATACGGGTCTTCGGAGAAGCTCTCGAAGTTTCTACCACCCGGCGGCGACCGGTGAATGTTGACGCAGGGCCCCAGCAGGATAGCGCAGCCCCGTGCCCGGGTTTCCTTGCCGAGGGCGGTACCCACACGGTGAATAAGCTCCGGGTTCCATGTCGCCGCCATGGCAACCCCGGTGGGAAAGCAGGTGGCGGGTACGGTCTGGTTGGGATTATCTTCGTCCATAGTCCTGTCGCCGTGGGGTCCGTCGGTGACTTTAATCGAAGGTATGCCGAGCCTTTCGATAGCGGCGGTATGCCAGAAATCGATACCGGCCAGCAGGGAGACCTTTTCTTCGAGGGTCATCAGGTTTATTAGTTCTTCAATCCGCTTTTCCAAAGTGTTCTCCTCTGGTATAATGTCACTTTCAATATGTATATCACTAATAAAGGTCAGCATATTTTACCGTCTGGCGTTATGTTTTTCAAAACTTGACATTGATGTTCAGGTATGTTTTTTGACCTGATGACTTTTTTCTTATAAAGTTACTGGGAGAAATGACATATGGCGAATATACAATTTTAATATCAGGAAAAAATCAGTGGAGACCGGGGGTTAAATATTTCACGGAGTTATAACCGAATTCTTACCTTAATATATCTCTTATGTTTTAATATATAATAAGCGCAAATTATCGCCAAAGGAGGTTGATATGTAAACGCACTCTTGGAAACTTGCCAAATCAGACAAGCCTTGAAATCACATGACTTGGAGGAAACACAGATGAAGAAACGACTATTCACATCCCTGGCTATCGCTCTGATATTGATAGCCACCCTGGCCCTGCCGGCCGTAGCGGGCGATGTTGGAACTGTTACCGCTTCGGTAACGGTAAATTCTGAAATCAATGTTACAATTACGGATGGTGGAGCGGCTAATATTGTTTTCGGTGCTCTGGCTGCTGGATCAAACAATAATCCCGATACTACCGCAAGCGATACAGTGCCTTCAGTTTCCATATCTGTAAATGGGACAGCCATTGTAGACCTACAAGTCAGCGGCACTAATTTCGGTACGGGTTTTCCGGTTACCCAGACCAAGTTCAATACCACTTACAGCACCACGGGAACAACCGCTATGGCTACTACTCCGGTACAAATCGCCGATGAAGTCGCACCGAATATTGCTGATGTTGACGTGTGGTTCTGGCTGGATGTACCTGCTTCAGGGATAACCGCGGGAGGTTACAGCAGCACTTTTACCTTTGCAGCAATAGAAGACTAATTGTCAGGCTTTAATAAGAAAGTACACGGGAACTACTTGTGTAATCATATATATTGTATGGAAAGCTGGTGTTTATATGATATGGTCTTGCCGTCCGATGCCTTGTTGTAAGGCGGAGGCGGAATGACTATTAGGTGTATTGTTCGGAAACGGTGTAAAAGCTTCCGATACCTGTTATCAGCAGGAGGTGAGATGATACGGATAATACCGGTAATCCTGGCTTTAGTCGCGTTGACTGCCATGGGGTCTTCGGCGTTGGCGCAAGAGCCGGCGAAATATAACTTTGCCAGCGTACAGGGCGAACAAAATATAAAAATACTTCCTAGTGGCGAGGGCACCGGAAACATGTATTTTTATAATATCGACGGCAACCGGATTACCCACGTCACACTGGAGGTAACTCAGTCGCCGCCTGGCTGGCAGGTGGAAATACAGCCTCCGCTGACAGAAATGCAAGTAGAAGTAAGTGGTGAGGTGGTCACCATCACTGAGAATCTTTTTATCGAGCCTTCGGAGGCGCAGAGTCAGGAAATCAGGAGCGTCCCCGAGGGCATGGTGTGCATACCGGTAGCGGGGCGCGGCTATGCTTTAGGTAAAGAGGCCAGGATAATTGTCCGGCCACCTATTTCTGAGAAAATAGGTACTACAGGTGAATTAACTGTCTCGGCTACCGCCCAATGGTTGGGACAGGGCGGGGCGGTTGCATTCAACCAGAAACGGGATTTTAACTTCACGGTTGAGATTGTTCCCGAGACTTCGGAATATCAAGAAAAAGTACTTGGGAAGGTCGGCGGGGACTTCGGCAAATGGCTGCCGGTGATAATCGGCGCAGCGGTGGTAGTCCTGGGGGCAATTATAATGCTTCTTTATATAAGAAGGAGACGTGGTTAAGGTTAGTAAAGGGATATTAGCTATTATCATAAGTCTGGCGTGTATCGTCGGGTTAACGGGCGTACTTGCCATGGCTGATAAAGCGTCCGGAATCACTGGGACGGTTACGGTTATTTTATTAAACGATATCACTGTGACACCGGTTAATCCTAACGTTACCATCGCTTCCGGTAGTAATACGACATTCCAGTTCAGCGCCAGCGGCAATTACACCGACGGGACAGACTGGTTGACCAAAAACGTCACCGGTTCGGCTAGCTGGGTAAGCTCCAATACCAGCGTGGCGACCATAGATGCCTCCGGGCTGGCAACGATGTTGGCTGCGGGCAGCACAACTATTTCCGCTAATCTCAGTAGCAAGACGGATAACACCACACTTAAAGTATCAATTCAAGATGGGGGCAATGGTGGAGGTGGCGGAGGAGGTGGGGGAGGTGGCGGCTCCTCCGGCACTATCAGTCTGATAGAATATACGACGAGTGAAGGTATCTTTGAAGTTGATGCCACGGTAGAATCCCCTGATGATAAGGTTAAGATATTTATCCCCGAGAATACCATCG
>CAYVPT010000233.1:268-4391 GCA_964453865.1 uncultured Dehalococcoidaceae bacterium | reverse complement strand
AAAGGCAAGGTCAAAGCCAACGATAATATCAGCCTTTCCATAGCTGAGGGTGAGGTCTTCGGGCTGCTGGGACCCAACGGCGCCGGCAAGACGACTCTCGTTAACCAGATAATCGGGCTGACTATGCCCACCTCCGGCAGTATTACCCTCAACGGCGTTGACGTCATCGCCAATCCCGGCTACGCCCGTGAGTCCTGCTCATTTCAGGCGCAGGTACAGGCGCCCATTTCCGGTCTCAGCACTATCCAGGCCATCGAGCTGGTCGGGCGGATACGGGGCGGGAAAAAAGCGGACGTGCGGAGGCGGGCGATGGAACTCATCGCGAAGCTGGAAATGGGCGAATGGCAAAAAACTCTGGGGCTGACTATATCCGGCGGCGTGCGCCGCCTGGTCGCTTTCTGCATGGCGGCGGTTACGCCGGGAAAAATCGTCATTCTCGATGAGCCGACCAACGACATCGACCCCCTGCGGCGCCGGATACTCTGGCAGGAAGTCCAGGAGATAGCGAAGCTGGGTTCCGCGGTATTGCTGGTAACGCACAATGTCCTGGAAGCCGAACGCGTCGTCGACCGGCTGGCGATTATCGACCAGGGTAAGGTCAGGGGCATGGGCACACCCGCCAGTCTCAAGCAAGACGAGGGCGACGCCATGCACCTGGAGTTGACACTGGAGCCGGGCGCGCCAGAACCCGCCCTGCCCGACTACCTGCAAAATCCGGTTACCGTTAACCGACGCATCGTCGCCCGGGTTAGCCCGGAGGATATTACCGCCGCAATCGATTGGGCGCGCGGTCTGAAAGAAAGTGGCACTATCGAGGAATTTTCACTCGGCCCTGCCACTCTGGAAGATATCTACGTACGCCTCGTTAAAAATCCCGATGAGGTGGAACAACCCGGGGAGGTAACATAGCCATGCCTAAGTGGTTGGGAAGCTATTTCCTGATGGTGAAATGGGTCTTTCTAAGCTACCGGCCCTGGCTATCACTCTTCCTTGCCGTAGAGATAGGGATTGCCATCGGGATGATATATGGCATCAGCTTTTTCTATCCGGGCATCACGCCGGAAATCGCTGAATACCTTACCACCGGCGCGCCGACCCTCATATTACTGGTAGCAGGTCTGGTATTGATGCCCCAGATAGTGGCACAGGCCCGTACCGAGGGGACTTTCGACTATATATGGTCGCTGCCCGTTCCCCGGATGGCCCATCTCGCCGCCGACGCCACCAATATGTTCGGTTCAGTTCTGCCGGGCGTTATTCTGGCCGTCGTGCTCGGGTCTATCCATTTCGATTTCAACCTGGATATCAGTCTACTCGTTATTCCGGCGGTCATCCTGATAGCGATGTGCGGCACCTTTATCGGCTACTCTATAGCATTCCTCATACCCAAACCGATGATGGTCAACGTAATAACCCAGATAATGAGCTTCGCCGTCATGCTGTTTTCGCCGGTCATGTTCCCGGCGGAACGGCTCCCCGGCTGGCTGCAGGCAATCCACAAAGTATTACCTATACAGTACATGGCAGACCTTACCCGCGGTACACTGACCGACCTTGACGTGAACCTGGGACTGGCATTTATCATGGTGGGGGCATGGTGTATTGCAGGTTTTATAATAACGCTGGTCGTCGTCAACCGACGCAATTGAGAATATAGTTCAAAGCTTTAAACAATCAGGCCCGGTTGTTACGCCGGGCCCGATTATTCTGAATAACTACTATCAGATCTATCACTGTTTTTCAATTTTTACCGGCTTTTTCTCCTCGTAAATCACCTTGAGGTCGCGCATATAGGCGCACTGCAGGCACTGCTCGTACCAGCCGTGATAATCCCTGTCCACATACAGATTGCCGCCACATTTCGGGCAGCGGTTAGCTCTATTTGTCTTTCCCATTTACCACCACCCCCTTTCCATACCGATATACCGAAATCTTACTATTAGCAGTCTCATCGTTAGACTGCTAATCATTATACAATTATAACACCTCCTGCCGTTTTGTCAATAACTATTTATACACATTTCGATGCTATTATTCAGATTTTTTTTCAGCCGATATTTGACAAGGTACATCGGGCAGGACTAACATTCACCAGTGACATAAAATATTGTTTTCGACGCTATCAGAAGGAGGTATACGTATATGGCTAGCTGGCATGAGTACGTTCAAAAAAACGGTAAGGTTCCCGAATGGCCTTACCCTACCAATTACGGCAAGACGAATGAAGTGGTTACCGATGTCCTGATAATCGGGGGTGGTGTCGCCGGACTTCAGGCCGCCATCAACGCCGTGAAAAAGGGCGTCAAGGTCGCCGTCGCCGAGAGAGGTCACGCCAAGAGAAGCGGTTCCGGCGGGGCGGGTGTCGACCACTGGCACGGCGCCGTCACCAATCCCTGTTCCAAAGTTACCCCGGAGATGTATACCCGGGCCTGTTATGACAGCATGCAGGGCTGGACCGGCGGGCATGTCCGCTACATTATAACCAAGGAAGGCTGGGACACCCTGCTCGAATGCGAGCAGATGGGCATCCAGATTCGAGACGTTAATGACGAGTTCAAGGGAGCCGTCTTCCGCGATGACAAGACCAAGCTGATGTTCGCTTACGACTATGCCAACAAGCATATCGTGCGCGTATGGGGGTACAACATCAAGCCCAAGCTGTACGAGGAAGCGAAACGCGTCGGAGTGGACATCTATAACCGGATGATGGTCACCAGCCTGCTTACCGCCGGCGGCAAGCAGGGCAACAAGGTCGTCGGGGCAACGGGCGTCGATACCCATACTGGCGAGTTCTACGTATTCAGGTCGAAGGCCACTATCATCTGTACAGGAGGTGCCGGACGCCTTTCCGTGTTCGACCCGGAAATGACCGCCCCGGGCACCATGGCCGATATGAACTCCGCCGGGGTGGGCCAGGCCATCGGCTGGAACGCCGGAGCCGAGTTTGTCTGCATGGAAGGAGGCGGACCGGGCGCTCTCATCGGTTACGGTTACTCGCCCTATAGTATGGCCAATGCCAGCAACACCTACCACGGTACGCCGATAGTGGACGCCGACGGTAAAGAGGTGCCCTGGATTGATGTCTTCGGCAGAGAGCTGAAAACCGTCGATGACCGGTTCCTGCCGCAGGAAGGACAGCAGTTCCAGCTGGGTATCGGCATAGGTATCTCCCGCACTAACAAGGAATTCCGCCTGAATGATATCAACCCCGACCTCCCCGAACGCCTGCGCCGGGGCGAGTTCAAACTGCCGTTGTATGCCGATTTTACACGCCTTTCCGAGGCGGAAAGAAGGTGCATCTGGGGTATGATGGTCGGCAACGAGGGCAAGACCCGCATACCGATATACGACACCATGTCCCGGGCCGGATTTAATCCGGATAAAGACCTTTTCCAGGCGCCGGTCATGCCCCTCGAAGGGTATTTCAACGCCTGTTACTGGGCCGGCGGTCCCAATACCCCGCCGACAATACGCAGTATGGGAGGCGGTGGGGGCTTTCTACTGGACTGGAACCTGAGAACCAACCTGGAGGGCCTCTATGCCGCCGCCGGCGGCACTATCTTCGGCGGAGGCTGCCATGGCGAATCGCACACCACGGGCCGGTACGCCGGAAGACATGCGGCCGAGTATGCTAAAAAAGCACCCGAACCGGTAGCCGACTCCAAGCAAGTCGAAGCCGAAAAAGCCCGCGCCCTTAATGCCACCAGACAAAACAAAGGCGGCAACGGCTGGAAAGAAATCAACGCTGCCATCGCCCGGATAATGCGTGATTACTGCGGCCGTCATAAGAACGAATTGACCCTGAACCTGGGGCTGAGACTCCTCAAAGAGCTCAAGGAGGCCGAATTAGCCTCCGCTTACGCTTCGAACCCGCACGAACTGGGACGTTTACTTGAATGTCATTCTCTTATCTCTACGGGAGAACTGGTTATCAAGTCTTCATTATCACGCAAGGCGAGTAATGCTATCCTGGATTTCCATCGACTCGACTACCCGGAGATGGACCCGCCCGAATGGAACAAGCTTCTCCCCATCCGCCAGGAGAATAACCAGATTAAGGTCCGGGAACTCCCGCTTGATTTTCACCTCAAAGCCCCATATGCATCGGACTATGAGGAGAATT